>JBMCMJ010000375.1:0-2514 GCA_048615135.1 Pseudomonadota bacterium | reverse complement strand
CATGTTGAAGCCGAAGATCGACAGAAGCGCCACCGGGATCAGCGCCGGCCAGTCGGTGGCGGCGGGTCGGAGCCGTTCGCCACGCAGCCGGACGAGCGCCAGCAGCACGAGGGCCCCGACGGTGAAGGCGGCCGCACGCATGGTGAAGGGCGGCACCTCGTCCAGCATCACCCGCACGGCCGGCCAATTGAGCCCCCAGAAGAGGCCGATCGAGAGCAGCAGCAGGATGTCGCGCCACCCGGCATGGGTGCGTGCGGTGGCGGCGGACAGGGTCATCGGGCGTTCCGGAGCGAGGCACGGCGTGCCGGATCATCCCCTTTCCACGCGGCGGCGTCCACCGCTGCCACGGCCGCCTCCGACCCGCCGCCCCTCAGCTGCGGGGCGGCAGGCCCAGCATCTCCCTCGCCTCGTCGGGCGAGGCGATCTCGCGGCCGAAGGCGCGGGCGTAGTTGGCGAAAAACTCGATCAGCTTGGCGTTGGTCGGGTAGCCCAGCTCCGGATATTCGTAGTCGCCGATGCCGGGCGACAGGTGGCCGCCGTGCTCGAGCGCCACGGCCGCGGCCGGCAGCAGGTTGCCCTCCTTGCAGGTGACCGTCCATTCGATCCGTCGCTTCAACGGCAGCATGCGGACGAAGGCGAGCGCACCGTCGATCGTGCAGGGGTGCCCGCCGACGATGCCGCCCTCGCAGAAGATGAACTGCACGTAGCCGGGCTCTCTGAACACGCCCATGTCGAGCAGGGCCTCGGCGGTGCGCAGGAAGGGGATCGTCCAGCAGGTCAGGTGCGGCTTGACCCCGGCGTCGTCCATCACGCCGGCGAGGTTCATGCAGGTCTCGATGGTGTTCAGGTAGGTTTTGTTGTGGGTTTTGAACGCTTTTGCTGCCGCGTCGTAGACGTCGATGTTGGTGCTGCCGGTATCGATCGCCGCCATGTCGGTGCGGCCGCTCGGCCGTTCCTTCATCTTGGCGATGTGCGCCGAGCGGGCCTGGTCGCCCTTGACGGTGATCTGCCCCAGGGTCGAATCGACGATGACCCTGCTGCGCGCCCGGATCTTCTCGACGATCTCCAGGTAGAGGTCGGGGTCGTGGGCCGGGGCGCCGTCCGGCTGGCGGGCGTGGAAGTGGACGATCGACGCGCCCGCCGCCTCGCACTCGGCCGCCGTCCGGGCGATCTCGTCCGGGGTGAACGGCACGTTCGGGTTCGGATGGCGCGGCTTGTACTCGTTGATCCGCGCCATGATGATGACTTTCTTGGCCATGTGCCGCTCCCTGTCAGCGTTGCGCGTAGCGGTCGACGAGCAGGTCGCGCCCGGTCCGCATGTCGTCGGGCGTGCCGAAGGCCAGCATGTAGTGGCCCCGATAGCCGTCGCCCTCCAGGAGGTCGAACATCGCCTCGAAGTCGACCGTGCCCTCGCCCGGATAGAGATGTTCCTCCTTGCCGCCGCGATTGTCGGCGAGCCGGACCTCGCTCAGGCGTGCGCCGCCGAAGGCGCGATAGAAGCCCTCGATGCCGACCGGCAGCATGTGGGCGTGGTTGACCGTGAACGACCAGCGGATGTTGGGATGCGGCAACCGGTCGAAATAGAACCCTGTCTCCTCGACGTCGCAGGCGAGGTAGCGCACCTCGGCATCCGCCGGCTCGGGGTTCATGTTCTCCAACAGCAGCACGACACCCCTCTCGGCGGCGTAGTCGCCGAGCCGTGCCAGCCGCTCCAGCCCCGCCTGCATCCGCCGCTCGTAGTCGCCGGTGAAGTGAAAGCCCGCATGGACCACGATCCACTCGGCACCGAGCGGTGCTGCGAGGTCGACGTAGCGCTGCAGGTAGTCGTCCACCGCCTCGGCGAGGAACGGCGCCGTCTCCGCCATGTTCACCGCCGAGAGCGTGTGCAGGCCGAGCTTGATGCCGTGGGCGTCCAGCTGCCGGCGCACGCGATCGCAGCGCGTGCCGTCGAAGGTCTCGAACACGTTGCCCGTGTCGCCCAGGCGGACGTCGACATGGCTGAAGGCCCAGTCGGCGGCGAGCCCCAGCGCCTCCTCGATCGGCAGGCGCGCACCGAAGTCGATGCCGATTCGTTGCCGCAGCTCTTCCGACGACGTCCGCATCGGGCCGGCCCCCCTTGTTTCGTTGTTCAACCGCACCCTCGACCCTAGCCCCATCGCCGGCCGGTCGAAAAGCGGTATCCCACAACAGATGCCGGCAGCGCCGGCCAAGGGGTGGTGGATGGCGGCGCGGAAGCGAACGGCGAAGGCTCGAGGGGCGGCGCAGGAATTTGTCATAATACGGGTTATGTACAGGGTAAGGGGTTGTGGTGAAACGAAAGTGGGGTCGGACAGTTCGTTTCGTAGTTTCGCTTTTTTCGCGGTGTGCGGGCGAGGCTCAGGAGTACGGGCAGGCTGATCGACGAGGTTCAAAGAGCAGCGCCCAGGCTAGCATAAATAGGCACAAAAGCCTAGATCGGGCCCGATCAGCGGGCGCGCGGCGTCCACGTCGGCAGGGGCCGAGGTCGGCGCGAAA
>JBMCMJ010000374.1:0-2516 GCA_048615135.1 Pseudomonadota bacterium | reverse complement strand
ACCCTGTTCGGCGCGAGCTTCATGGCGATCGCCCCGGACCATCCGCTCGCCGCCGAACTCGCGGCTGACAATACGGAACTGCGGACCTTCGTCGACGCCTGCTCCAAGCTCGGCACCAGCGAGGAGGCCATCGCCAAAGCCGAGAAGCTCGGCTTCGACACGGGGCTCGTCTGCCGCAACCCGCTCACGGGCGAGCCCCTGCCCGTCTTCGTCGCCAATTTCGTGCTGATGGACTACGGCACCGGCGCCATCTTCGGCTGTCCGGCGCACGACCAGCGCGACCTCGACTTCGCCCTGAAATACGGAAGACCGGTGAAGCCGGTCGTCCTGCCCGAGGGCGCGGAGCCGGCGAGTTTCGCGATCGGCGACGAGGCCTATGTGGGGCCGGGCCGCCTGTTCAATTCCGATTTCCTGGACGGATTGGACGTCGAGGCGGCCAAGACCGCGGTCATCGGCAAGCTCGAGGCGATGGCCGCAGGGACCGGGGAGACCACCTTCCGCCTGCGCGATTGGGGCATCTCCCGCCAGCGCTATTGGGGCTGCCCGATCCCGATCCTCTACGACGAAGCAGGCGAGGCGCACCCCGTACCGCGCGACCAGCTGCCGGTGCTCCTGCCCGAGGACGTCGTTTTCGACCAGCCGGGCAACCCCCTGGCGCGGCACGAGGCGTGGCAGAAGGTGGTCGTCGACGGGCGCACCTGGCGCCGCGAGACCGACACCATGGACACCTTCGTCGACAGTTCGTGGTACTTCGCCCGGTTCTGCTCGCCGCGCGAGACCGCCCGGCCGGTCGACCGGGCCGCGGTCGACTACTGGCTGCCGGTCGACCAGTATGTCGGCGGTGTCGAGCATGCGGTGCTGCACCTGCTCTACTCGCGCTTCTTCACCCGGGCGATGCGCGCGACCGGCCATGTCGGGATCGACGAGCCGTTCGCCGGGCTGTTCACCCAGGGCATGGTCACGCACCAGACCTTCCGCGACGCGGATGGCCGCTGGCTGTCGCCGGACGAGGTCCGGGCCGAGGGCGAGGGCTGGGTCGCTCTTGCGGACGGCCGCCCGGTGACCGGCGGTCGCGTCGAAAAGATGTCGAAGTCGAAGAAGAACGTCATCGACCCTCAGACCATCATCCAGGCCTACGGTGCCGACTGTGCGCGCCTGTTCATGCTCTCGGACAGTCCACCGGAGCGTGATCTGGAGTGGACGGAAGCCGGCATCGACGGCGCGTGGCGCTACCTCAACCGCGTCTGGCGGCTGGTCGACGAGCGGCTGCCCTATCTGGCACCCATCGGCACCCCTGTACCCGAGGCGCTCACCGATCGCGCGCGGGCGATCCGCCGCCACGTCCACCAGACGATCGACGGGGTGAGCCAGGGGCTGGAGCGCTTCCACTTCAACAAGGCGGTGGCGCTGATCCGCGAACTGACCAACGCACTCGAAGCGATCGACCTGGACGACCCGGCAACCCCGGCGGTGCTGCGCGAGGCTTTCGAGGTCGTGGTCCGTCTGATCGCACCGATGACGCCGCATCTCGCAGAGGAGCTGTGGCAGCGGCTCGGTCACGACGACCTGGTGGCCGACGCTCCCTGGCCGGTCGCCGATCCGGCCTGGCTTCAGGCGGCAACGGTGACGCTCGCCGTTCAGGTCAACGGCAAGCGCCGCGGGGAGGTGGAGCTGCCGACGGGCGCCGACGAGACGGTTGCGCGGGAAGCGGCCCTGGCACTGGACAACGTGCAGCGCGCACTCGCCGGCAAGCCGCCCCGCAAGGTGATCGTCGTGCCGGATCGCATCGTCAATGTGGTCGCGTAGACGCCGCGTCCTGGCACTGTTGGCGCTCGCCCCGGTCGGGGCGTGCGGGTTTCGCCCGGTCTATGGCCGCCGCAGCGACGATGCCGGGCTTGCAGCCGATCTCCGGGCGATTGCCGTGCCCAACGCGCAGAGCCAATTGACCTTCGAGCTGCGCCGGGCCCTGCTCGACGAACTGAACCCCACGGGCACGGCAACCCCGAGCCTCTACCGTCTGGACTACCGCTTGACCCGGACGGGCGAAAACCTTGCCATCCAGCTCGACGGCATCGTCACGCGCGTCGACCGCGTGCTGCGCGCGGTCTACAGTCTTCGGGATCTGCAGAGCGATCGGACGCTCCATCGCGGCCAAGTGCAGCGAACGGCCAGCTTCAACGTGCGCGGCGAGCCCTTCGCCGACCGGATCGCCGAGGAGGACGCCGATCGTCGTGCGGCACGGGCGTTGGCCGTGGCGATGCGTCAGCAACTCGTGGCCTTTTTCGAGCGCCGGGAGACGGCGTGAAGCTGCAGCCACGCCAGATCCAGGGCTTTCTGCAACGTCCTCCCGTCGCCGTGCGTGCGGTGCTGCTGTATGGACCCGACCGCGGGCTCGCAGCCGAGCGCCGATCCGCGCTTCTGCGCGCTTGGGTCGATGATCCGGGCGATCCGCTCGCCGTCAGCGTCCTGGAAGCCGACCACCTGCGGGGCGATCCGGCACGGCTGATCGACGAGGC
>JBMCMJ010000373.1:0-2531 GCA_048615135.1 Pseudomonadota bacterium | reverse complement strand
GGCGTTGCCATCGCTCCCAAGTGCTGACGGCTCTGCCGTCAGCCGGGGGCCAGGGGGCCAAAAGCCCCCTGCCTTGTTCTGCCCAACACTCGAATCCATTGGATGCGTCGTTGCACTACGTCTTGTTGTCCGCGTCGAGCGGTACGAGCACGAGCGGCACGCGGCTCTTGTTGACCAGTTGCTGGGCGACCGAGCCGGCGACGAGGTGCTCGAGCGCGCCGTGGCCGTGCATCCCGGCGACCAGGAGACCCGCGCCCAGACGCTCGGCGGTCAGCAGGATCGCCCGCGCCGGACGGTCGTGGGCGACGTGCCAGGCCGCGAAGACGTCGGCGACGGCAGCGCCGGGCAGGTGGTCGGCAACGAAGGCGTCGAGGCAGCGTTCGAGTTGGGCTACCTGCTCGCGGGCCACCTTCTCTTCGTGTCGTCGCATCCCCTCCACGCCCAGCACGTGCGCCACCTCGGCCCGGCCGATGGCGCTCGGCGGCTCCTCGACATGGAGGACGTGAACCTCCGCGCCGAGACCGCGGCCGAAAGCCACGGCATGGCCGAGGATGACGTGCGAGTTCGGCGACAGGTCGATGGCGCAGAGCAGGCGGGACAGCGTGGGCAGCATCAACGATCTCCGGGACTTGCGATCCGCCTCAGCCGCCGGGGGCGAGCCCCGGTAGCCAGAGGACGAGGTCGCGCCAGACGAAGACGATCACCGCCGCCAGCCCCTGGAGGAGGATGAAGGGGATCACGCCGCGATAGATGTGGACGAGCGTTACCCCGGGCGGGGCGACGCCCTTGACGTAGAACAGGGCGAAGCCGACGGGCGGGGTCAAAAAGGAGGTTTGCAGGACGATCGCGAACAACAACGTGAACCAGATCAGCGCCTGCTCGGGGCTCGCGAAGCCCAATTCCATCCATAGGCCCGTGGCGGGTTGCGACGGATTGCCGATCAGTGCGCCTGCGAGCGGCAGGACCACCAGCACGATCTGGATCCAGTCGAGGACGAAGCCGAGGGCGAAGACGATCAGCAGGATGACGATCAGCGTGCCCGTGGCGCCGAGATCCATGCCGAGCAGGGCGTTGCGGATCAAGAGGTCGCCCTCGAGACCGCGCAGCACGTGGGCGAACGCGACCGCACCGACGACGATGCCCAGGATGAAGGCGCTGGTCCGCGTGGTGGCTTCGGAGACTTCCTTCAGCACGCGGAAGTTCACCTTGCCGTTGGCGAGGGCGAGCAGCATGGCGCCGAGGGCGCCCACACCGGCCGCCTCGGTCGGGGTCGCGATGCCGAGGAAGATGGTGCCGAGCACGGCGAAGATCAGCCCGAAGGGCGGCAGGACCGCGAGCAGCAACTGCACCACCACGCGGGCCGTGACCGGCTCGGTTTTGGCGGGGGCCGGGACCGAGCGGGGGCTCAAGAGGCCGAGCGCCAGGATGTAGAGGATGTAGAGGCCGGCCAGCATCAGGCCCGGCAGGAGCGCACCGAGGAACAGCCCGCCGGGCGAAATGGCGAGGCGGTCGGCCATCAGCACCAGCATGATGCTCGGCGGAATGAGGATGCCGAGCGTGCCGACCGCCGTGACCGTGCCGACCGCGACCTCCGACCGGTAGCCGTTGTTGAGCATGACCGGCAGGCCGAGCAGCGCCAGCAGCACGACCGAAGCCCCGACCACCCCGGTGGACGCCGCAAGCAGGATGCCGATCAGGATCACCGTGATGGCGTAGCCGCCGCGCGCCCGCCCGAACACCCGGGCAAAGCTCGACATCAGCGTCTCGGCGATGCCCGAGCGGTCGAGCATGTAGCCCATGAAGATGAACATGGGCAGGGCCACCAGCACCTGGTTGGACATGGCCTGCGACCAGATGTTGCGGACGATGGCCGACATGTAGGACCAGGAGATGTCGAGCCAAGTGTCTGGGAACGTGGCGTAGAGCCAGTCCTGCATGTTGGTGTCGACGAAGATCGCCACGGCCGCGACGATCAGCGAGAAGCCGCCGAGCAGCCACGCGATCGGAAAGCCCGTGAAGAGCAGCAGGATGAAGCCCACGAACAGGCCGACCGAGAGGTAGTCGTTGAATTCCATCGCTCAGCCCTCCCGGCGTGCGGCAACCGGCCGCGGCAGGCCGAACAGGAACGCCGTGGTCCGCGACAGGCGCGAGACGAAGGCCAGGATCAGGAGCAGAAAGGCCAGGGGCAGCATGCCCTTGATCAGGAACCGGAACGGCAGGCCCGACGGATTGGGCGAGCGTTCGCCGCTCGCGTAGGATGCCCAGACGAACGGCCACGCGTGGTAGAGGACGAACAGGGCGAAGGGCAGGGCGAACACGACGATGCCCACGAAATCGACCCAGGCCTTGGTCTTGAGCGAGCGCGAGCCGTAGATCACGTCGACGCGCACATGTTCGTCGTGCACCACCGTGTAGGCGAGGCCGATCAGGAAGGCTGCGGCGTAGAGGTGCCACTGCAGCTCTTCCAACTGGCCGAGGTTGTTGGCGAGCACGTAGCGGTAGACCACGTTGACCACGATGGCGGCGATGAC
>JBMCMJ010000372.1:0-2562 GCA_048615135.1 Pseudomonadota bacterium | reverse complement strand
CGCCGCCGGGACAGGCGGGCGGGCAGGTCGGCCGGCAGGGGAAAGCGGAGGTCGGCGCGGTGCTGCACGAGCCGCTCGATGCGGGCACCCTCGAGGCGCCGCTCCAGCGCGCGTTTGGTGGTCTCGACCTCGGGAAGCTCGGGCATGGGACGGCTGCCGTACGGGCTGATGACTTGCTCAGGAGAGGCCCGGCTCTATAACCCCCGTGGCACGTCCGCGCCAAGCGGCGCCGCCCCGTTACCGAGCCCGAGGAGAGAGCCCGTCCCATGGCCGACCCCGCCGATCGTCTCGCCCGCTCCTTCGGCTTCGAGAACGTCGATCCGGCCGCCAAGGCGAGCCTCGTGCGCAATGTCTTCGACAGCGTCGCCGGTCGCTACGACCTCATGAACGACCTGATGAGCCTGGGCGTGCACCGGCTCTGGAAGGACGCCCTCGTCGACTGGCTGGCGCCCCGGCCCGGCCTGCGGCACGTCGACCTCGCGGGCGGTACGGGGGACGTCGCGTTCCGCATCCGCGAGCGGGCCGGCGGCGAGGGCGAGATCGTGGTCGTCGACATCAACGAGCAGATGATCCGGGTCGGCCGCGACCGCGCCTTCGATCGCAACGCGTTCACCAGCCTGCACTGGGTCGTGGGCGATGCGATGGCGCTGCCGCTCGCCGACCGCAGCCACGACAGCCTGACAATCGCCTTCGGCATCCGCAACGTTACCCACATCGACCGGGCCCTGGCCGAGGCGTTCCGGATCCTGAAGCCCGGCGGGCGCTTTCTCTGCCTGGAATTCTCCAAGGTGACCCTGCCGGTCCTGGAGCAGGCCTACGACGCCTATTCCTTCGGCGTGCTGCCCCGGCTCGGCAGCCTCGTCGCCGGGGATGCCGCCAGCTACCGCTATCTGGCCGAGAGCATCCGTCGGTTTCCGAGCCAGGACGAGTTCAAGGGGCTGATGGAGGCGGCGGGCTTCGAGCAGGTGCGCTATCGGAACCTCTCCAGCGGGATCGCCTGCATCCACTCCGGCTGGCGGCTCTAGACCCGGGTGGTCCAGATCGTCCGCCATCTGCTGCGTGCCGTCGGGGTGGTGCGCTGCCTCGGCCGGCACGGCGCGCTCACCTTTTTCGAGCAGTTGCCGCTGACCCCGTGGCAGCGCCGCGTGCTGCGCTGGCTGAATGCGCGCGACGTGCCGGGACGGCCGGGCGAGCGGCTGGCCGCAGCACTGCTGGAACTGGGGCCGATCTACGTCAAGCTCGGCCAGGGGCTCGGCACCCGGGCCGATCTGGTCGGCGTGGAAGTGGCGGCCGATCTGGCGGAGCTGCAGGACAAGCTGCCGCCCTTTTCGGGCGACGAGGCGGTGCGCCAGGTCGAGGAGGATCTGGGCGCCCCCCTGGCGACGCTGTTCGTCGCCTTCGACCGCGAGCCGGTCGCGGCGGCCTCGGTGGCCCAGGTGCACCATGCGCTCACCACCGACGGCCGCGAGGTGGCGGTCAAGGTGCTGAGGCCCGGCATCGACCTTCTGATCGAGCAGGAACTCCGCTTTTTCGCCTTCTTCGCGTGGATCGCGGAACATGTCCTGCCGCACTCCGACCGGCTCCAGCCCCAAGCGGTGGTGCGCGTCTTCGCCGAGACGACACGGCGCGAGCTGGACCTCAGGATGGAGGCCGCGGCCTGCGACGAATTCCGCATGCAGAACGACGGGGCGGAGTTGTTCCGGGTGCCGGCGGTCGACTGGCTGAGGACCGGCCGGCGGGTGTTCACCATGGATTGGGTGGCGGGCATCGCCTCGGACGAGCCCGAGCGGCTGCGCGAGATCGGCGTCGACCCGGAAAAGGTGCTGGAGACCGCCTCCAACGTCTTCTTCGCCCAAGTGTTCGAGAACGGCTTTTTTCACGGCGACATGCACCCCGGCAACGTGTTCATCGAGCCGGACGGGACGATCGTGCCGGTCGACTACGGCATCATGGGCCGGCTCGATCTGCCGACGCGGCTGTTCCTCGGCGAACTGCTGGTCGCGTTTCTCGCCCGTGACTACGCACGGGTCGCCGCGGTGCAGGTCCGCTGGGGCCTCGTGCCGGCCGAGGTCGATCAGGGGGCACTCGCCCAGGCCTGCCGCGCCATCGCCGAGCCGATCCTCGGCCTGCCGCTCGCCCAGATCTCGATCGGTCGGCTGCTGGGCCAGTTCTTCGAAGTCGCGGCCGCCTACGAGATGCGGGTCAAGCCCGAACTCCTGCTGCTGCAGAAGACCATGATGGTCGCCGAGGGGGTCGGCCGTCACCTCAATCCCAAGGTCAACATGTGGCAGTTGGCCCAACCTCTGGTCGAGCGCTGGATCGCCACGCATCTGGGGCCTGCCGCCCAGGTGCGAAACACCTGGGAGACCGCTCAGGACCTCGCCGAGCGGCTGCCGCGCATCGCTCGCCGCGCCGACGCCGTCCTCGCCCGGATGGAGGCCGAGCCCCGCCGCGAGCACCGCGGCCTCGTCACCGCCGAGCGGGTGGCCTGGCTGGCGCTCGGCATCCTCGCCGGCCTCCTCCTCGCCGGATGAACAGGCGCGGGAGGGGAAGCAGCGGGGG
>JBMCMJ010000371.1:0-2580 GCA_048615135.1 Pseudomonadota bacterium | reverse complement strand
ACGCCGTAGGCGAGCCGGGCGAGCCGGCCGCGCCACGCCAGCGGTGCGTAGCCGTCACGGTCCTGCAGGGCATGGCCGACCTCGTGCGCGGCAACCACCACCGCCGCGAGCGAGCGGCCGTCGAAATGCGCCGCCGACAGCCGCACGGCCTTGGCCTCGGGGTCGTAGTGATCGCCACGCTCGGTAGGCTCGACGGCCACGTCACCGAGGCCCGCCTCGTCGAGCAGGTGGCGCGCCAGCTCGCCACCGGTACCCGGAAAGTCCGGCCGGTCGTCGCGGTACCAGCGCAAGACCGCCTGCGCCCACAAGGCCGGCGCGAACACGAGCGCCAGGACCAGGAGCCCACCCACAACCAACACCACCGCCTCTCCCCGCCAGCCGACCGTGCCGTCTCGAATGTGGGCAGGGGAGCCGACTTTGACGAGCCTTGCGCTCGGCCAATCGCACACCGCGATCTGGACGGCTCCGGACGAGGCAGGCATACCGGAACCATTCCTCGAGCGCTGCGACGTCGGGTCGCCCGCAGCGCGCCGTACTGGAGCGCCTTGCGCGGTTGCGAGCGGAGATCGTTGTCGTGCGCCCGGCATACCGACCGGCTTGGATTCATCGGGTTACGACCGTCATCGTCCTGGCAGTGCTCTGGCATGTGTCGTGGCGCCTGGCGGCGTTCGGCGGTGTCACGGGCCACGCGAGCCTCTGGTATCCGCCCGCCGGTCTCACCCTGGCCCTCGCCTTGGTCCTGCGCGCACGCGCCGGGCTGCTCGTGGTGGCAACCGTAGCGCTCGGTTCGATGTTGAGCGGCGGCTGGCAGGCGATTGCCAGCGATGCCTGGCCCTGGCCGGAGGCTCTCGCCATCACCGCGGGTCTGGGCGTCGCCCACGCCGCACCGGCCCTCCTGGGGGCGGCGGTCATCCGCCGCGCCAGCGGCGCGAGTTGGCGCCTCGGTACCTTCAACGGCACCCTCGCGTTCCTTGCGACGGTACCCGTGGTCGCGGCACTCGCGGCGGCGGGTGGCCTCCTGATCATCGTCGCGATCGGCGACCTCGAACCCGCAAACGCCCTCGACATCTTCGTTCCCTGGCTGATCGGCGACATGATCGGTGCCTACACCCTGGCGCCGGCCCTCGCGATGTTGCTGGCCCGACCGCTCGGCCGCGGCCTGGGCACGGCCGTAACGCCCAGGCTCCGCAAGCGGCCGGCGGAGACATTCCGGACTTTGCCGTTCCTCGCGTTGCTGCTGCTCGGGGGTTCGGTGGCAGCGCTCCCCGGGCTGCAACCCGAACGGCTCGATGGCCCGGGCCTGTTCGTGCTCGTCATGTCCGTGGCGAGCCTCGTCGTGCTCCTGATCGCACTGACCCAACCTCCCGCCGCCACGGTGTTCGCGGTCGGGCTGGTCGGCACGACGCCCCTGGTGTTCGGCGTCCCGCCGGAACGACCTGCGCTCGGCGCCGATATTCAGCTTTGGGTGGTGGGCACTGTGCTGCTGGCACATCTCGGCTCGGTCGTGCAGGACCTGCACCGACGTGCAACCGAGGATCCGCTGACCGGCCTCGCCAATCGCCGCCGCCTGCTCGACGTGGCGGCGCGCCGCCACCGGCGTCGTCACCCGATGGCCATGCTGTTGATCGATCTCGACCATTTCAAAGCGGTCAACGATCGCTTCGGCCATCCCACGGGCGACCGGGTGCTGCGGTCGACGGCCCGGGCGCTGCACCTCGCCTGTCCGCCCGGGAGCCTGACCGCACGCATGGGGGGCGAGGAGTTCGCGGTGCTGGTCCAGGGTGGCAAGGACGAGGCGCACGGGCTCGCGGAGGCGCTCCTTTGGACGCTCAGGCGATCACCGATCGACCTGGAGGGCACGCCTCTCGTGGTTCGCGCCAGCATCGGGATTGCCGTCGGCGATGCGGCTTGCCCCCCCAAGCGTCTGCTGGAGCGGGCCGACGCGGCCCTCTACGCCGCCAAGCGCGCCGGTCGCGACCGCGTCGTTCTCTGGCACCCGGCCATGGAGGGAGCCACCGCCAAAGGCATTCCCTTGGCGGCGGTGGCGGACCGGCCGGATTGAGCGGGCCGATCGCCCGGCTTCGGACGGTCGGCCTGCCGGTTCAGTGGGTGATGTCGATCTTTTGGCTCGCCGGCTTGGTCTCCGGGCGCTTCTTCATGGTCACGGTCAGCACGCCCTTGTCGAACTTCGCCGAGATCCCCGCGGGATCGACCTCCTCGGGCAGCCGCCAGGAGCGCTGGACGCTGCCGTAGCGCCGCTCCATCACGTGCATCTGGTCCTTGGTTTCCTCGTATTCGTGCTTCTTCTCGCCTTTGAGCGTCAGCAGGCCGTTGCGCACCGTGAGTTCGACGTCCTTCTCGTCCATGCCGGGCAACTCGGCGGTCAGGACCACCGCCTGGTCGTCCTCCTTCACGTCGATCGAGGGCAGGACCAAGCCCTCACCGTTGCCGGAGGGCGCCGGAAAAGGCCCGACCCATCGCCCTCCGCCGAAAAAGCCCTCGGCCAGCTTGTCCATCTGCGCACGAAATGCCTGGAACGGATCCGCATAGGCCGGGGTGGGCACCCGGTTTTCCGATTTC
>JBMCMJ010000370.1:0-2590 GCA_048615135.1 Pseudomonadota bacterium | reverse complement strand
AGGTGGAGGAGGTCTTCGGCGGCGGTGGTGGGGGGGCGGTGGCCGGATTGGACTTCGGCTTCGATGGTGGGGAGGGCTTTGGCGACGGCGGGGTTGTGTTTGAAGAGTTGGAGGAGGCGGTCGTCGAGTTGGGCCCACATCCAGTTGACCTGTTGGCGGGCGCGTTTGGCGGCGAAGTGGCCGTCGGCTTCGAGGGCTTGGCGGTGTTCGTTGATGGCTTGCCAGACCTGGTCGAGGCCGGTGCGGTCGGTGGAGCTGCAGGTGAGGACGCGGGGCTGCCAGGGGCCCGTGTCGGGCTGGAGGATGCGGAGCGCTGCCGAGAGGTCGCGGGCGGCTTGGCGGGCGAGGGGTTTGCGGTCGCCGTCGGCTTTGTTGACGACGAGGAGGTCGGCGAGTTCGAGGATGCCTTTTTTGATGCCTTGGAGTTCGTCGCCGGCGCCGGGGAGCATGAGGACGAGGAAGAGGTCGACCATGTCGGCGACGAGGGTTTCGGACTGGCCGACGCCGACGGTTTCGACGAACACGACGTCGTAGCCGGCGGCTTCGCAGAGGAGGATGGTTTCGCGCGAGGCGCGGGCGACGCCGCCGAGGGTGCCGGCGGAGGGGGAGGGGCGGACGAAGGCGTGGGGGTCGGTGGCGAGCTCGGCCATGCGGGTTTTGTCGCCGAGGATGGAGCCGCCGGTGCGCCGGCTGGAGGGGTCGACGGCGAGGACGGCGACCTTGTGGCCCTGGCTGGTGAGCATGGTGCCGAAGGCTTCGAGGAAGGTGGATTTGCCGACGCCGGGGACGCCGGTGATGCCGATGCGCTGGGCCTTGCCGGTGGCGGGGAGGACGGCTTCGAGCAGGTGGCGGGCCTGGGTGCGGTGGTCCTCGCGGCGGCTCTCCACCAGCGTGATGGCGCGGGCGAGCATGGCGCGCTCGCCCGCGAGGACGCCCTCGATCAGGGTGTCGAGGGGTTGGTGGCGGCGTTGGGCGGCTGCGGTCACGCGGCCTCGGAGGCGTAGCCGAGCTGGTGGTTGAGCTTGGCGAGGAGGTCGACGGCGGCGTCGGCGATGACGGTGCCGGGGGGGAAGATGGCGGCGGCCCCCGCTTCCTTCAGGGCGTCGAAGTCTTGCGGGGGGATGACGCCGCCGACGACGATCATGATGTCGCCGCGGCCGGCTTTTTCGAGTTCGGCCTTGAGTTCGGGGACGAGGGTGAGGTGGCTGGCGGCAAGCGAGCTGGCGCCGATGATGTGGACGTCGTTGTCGACGGCCTGGCGGGCGGCTTCCTCGGGGGTTTGGAAGAGGGGGCCGATGTCGACGTCGAAGCCGAGATCGGCGAAGGCGGTGGCGATGACCTTTTGGCCGCGGTCGTGGCCGTCCTGGCCCATTTTGGCGATGAGGATGCGGGGCCGGCGGCCGTCTTGCTGTTCGAAGCGCTCGACCATGCGGCGGACGGTTTCGACGCTGCGCAAGCTCTGGGCCTCCCTGGCGTAGACGCCGGAGATCGAGCGGATCTCGGCGACGTGGCGACCGAACACTTTTTCCAGGGCCATGGTCATTTCGCCGACGGTGGCCTTGGCGCGGGCGGCGTTGACCGTGAGTTCGAGGAGGTTGCCCTCGCCGGATTCGGCGGCCCGGGTGAGGGCGTCGAGGGCGTTTTCGACCGCGTGGTGGTCGCGTTCGGCGCGGAGTTGTTCGAGTTTGGCGATTTGTTGGCGGCGGACGAGGGTGTTGTCGACCTTGAGGACGTCGACGTGTTCGGGCTCGTCGAGCTTGAAGCGGTTGACGCCGACGACGGTTTGTTTGCCGGCGTCGATGCGGGCCTGGGTTCTGGCGGCGGCTTCCTCGATGCGGAGCTTGGGGATGCCGGCTTCGATGGCCTTGGCCATGCCGCCTTGGGCCTCGACCTCCTCGATGTGCGCCCAGGCGCGTTTGGCGAGTTCGTAGGTGAGGCGCTCGACGTAGTAGCTGCCGCCCCAGGGGTCGATGGTGCGGGTGACGCCGGTTTCCTGCTGGAGGTGGAGCTGGGTGTTGCGGGCGATGCGGGCGGAGAAGTCGGTCGGCAGCGCCAGGGCCTCGTCGAAGGAGTTGGTGTGGAGGGATTGGGTGTGGCCGTGGACGGCGGCCATCGCTTCGACGCAGGTGCGGGTGACGTTGTTGAAGACGTCCTGGGCGGTGAGCGACCAGCCCGAGGTTTGGGAGTGGGTGCGCAGCGAGAGCGACTTGTCGTTCTTGGGGTCGAACTGTTTGACGAGCCTGGACCAGAGGAGGCGGGCGGCGCGGAGTTTGGCCACCTCCATGAAGAAGTTCATGCCGATCGCCCAGAAGAACGACAGGCGCGGGGCGAACTGGTCGACGTTCAGGCCGACCTGTTGGCCGCAGCGGATGTATTCGACGCCGTCGGCGAGCGTGTAGGCGAGTTCCAGGTCGGCCGTCGCTCCGGCCTCCTGCATGTGGTATCCCGAAATGCTGATCGAGTTGAAGCGCGGCATCTCCTTCGAGGTGTAGGCGAAGATGTCGGCGATGATCCGCATGGAAGGTGAAGGCGGGAAGATGTAGGTGTTGCGGACCATGAACTCCTTGAGGATGTCGTTCTGGATGGTGCC
>JBMCMJ010000369.1:0-2613 GCA_048615135.1 Pseudomonadota bacterium | reverse complement strand
CATCGTCATCGAGCCGGTAGTGCTCGGCGATCACCTGCCAGGCGGTGTCCGCCGTGTCGACGAAGTGGCAGAGGTCTCGGTCGGTCTCGGCAATCAGGCCGGCCTCGACCAGAAGATCGAGGTCGACCAGCCGGCGCCAGAATTCGGTGTCGAACAGGATGACCGGGATCGGCGCCATCTTGCCGGTCTGGATCAGCGTAAGCGTCTCGAACAGCTCGTCCAGCGTGCCGAAGCCGCCCGGGAAGCAGACCACCGCCCGCGCCCGCATCAGCAGGTGCATCTTGCGCGCGGCGAAGTAATGGAAGCGAAAGCAGAGCTCGGGGGTGATGTAGGGATTGGGATGCTGCTCGAACGGCAGGACGATGTTGAAGCCGATGCTCTTCGCACCAACGTCGGTCGCCCCCTGATTGGCTGCTTCCATCATCCCGCCGCCGCCGCCCGTAACCACGACGAACTCGGCCGGGCCCGGTCGGCCCTGTCCGTGGCTGGAGATCAATTGGCCGAGGCGTCGCGCTTCGGCACGGGCGCGGGGCAGATCGATGCCGGCGCGGACACCGGCGATCGGTCGCGCACTGCCGAACACCACGACCGTGGAGGCGACGTCGTGCTCCCGCAGTACGAGTTCGGGCTTGACCAGTTCCAGTTGCAGACGGACCCCGCGCAGTTCGTCGCGGAGCAGGAAATCGACATCCGCATAGGCGAGACGGTAGGCGTGGCTCAGGGTCTGCGGCGTTTCGGGGCCGGGGGCATGCCGCTCCAGGTCCTCGCCCGCACTCGGGAAGACGTGGGGCTTCTCCGGGTTCGTGGTCATGGCTGGCTGGCTCCGGCGGTTGGCGGCGGCAAATCGTGCGCGGTCAGGGTCTCGCGTTCCAACAGGAGCCGGGCGTAGCGGTCCAGTTCGTCGCGTCGTCGGTCGAGGATGGTCTTGGCCCGGCCGTAGGCTTCGTCGATCAGATGCTTCACGGCGAGGTCGATCTCGCGCGCCGTCTGCTCGCTGAAGCGTCGCCCGCCGCCTTCGACGGGGGCGCCGAGAAAGCTGCCGCTTTCGGTCTCGAGCGCGGTCTGGCCGAGTTCTTCGACCATGCCGTAGCGTGTCACCATGGCGCGCGCGATCTCGGTGACCCGCTGCAGATCGTCCGCGGCCCCGGTCGAGATCTCACCGAAGACGAGCTCTTCGGCGGCCCGTCCGGCGAGCAGCACCGTCATCTTGTTCTGCAGTTCGGCGGTGTGCATCAAAAAGCGGTCCTCGGTCGGCCGCTGCAGCGTGTAGCCGAGCGCGCCGATCCCCCGCGGGATGATGGACACCTTCTGCACGGGATCGACGCCGGAGAGGCTCAGGGCGACCAGGGCATGCCCCATCTCGTGATAGGCCACGGTCCGCCGTTCCAGCGGGTTGAGGAGGCGGTTGCGCTTCTCCAGCCCGGCGACGATCCGTTCGACGGCCTGCTCGAAGTCCACGTAGGTGACGGCCTCGCGATCCGCCCGGGTGGCCAGCAGGGCCGCCTCGTTGACGAGATTGGCGAGGTCGGCACCGGTGAAGCCCGGAGTGAGGGCCGCCACGTCGTCGACCGAGACCTCCGGCGCCAGGCGGATCCGCTTGATGTGGACCTTCAGGATCTCGATCCGCCCGCCGCGGTCCGGCCGATCCACCAGCACCTGCCGGTCGAACCGCCCGGCGCGCAGCAGCGCCGGATCGAGGAGTTCCGGCCGATTGGTCGCGGCGAGAAGGACGATGCCCTGGCCCGTGTCGAAGCCGTCGAGTTCGACCAGCAGCTGATTGAGCGTCTGCTCCTTCTCGTCGTGCCCGCCGGTCATCGGCCCGGCTCCCCGCGCGCGGCCCAGCGCGTCGAGTTCGTCGATGAAGATGATGCAGGGCGCATGGTCGCGCGCCCGTTCGAACAGGTCCCGGACCCGCGCAGCACCCACGCCCACGAACATCTCGACGAACTCCGAACCGGAGATCGAGAGGAAGGTGACCCCGGCCTCGCCCGCCATCGCCCGCGCCAGGAGCGTCTTGCCGGTACCGGGTGGCCCCACCAGCAGCACGCCCTTGGGCAGCCGCGCCCCGAGCCGGGCGTATCGGTCGGGATCCTTCAGGAAGTCGACGATTTCGCGGACTTCGGCCTTCGCCTCGTCGACCCCGGCGACGTCGTCGAAGGTCGTCTTGATGTCGCGTTCGACGTAGATCTTGGCCCGGCTCTTGCCGACCGACATGAGCCCGCCCGCACCGAAGCCGCCGCCCGCCATGCGCCGGACGAGGAACATCCACAGCGCGAAGAACAGCAGCATCGGCAGGAGCCAACTGGCGATGACGCCGATCGTGCTGGTCGCCGTGGTTCCGCGATAGCTCACGCCGGCTTCGTCCAGCTTGGCGGCAAAGTCGGGGTCGACGCGGACCGTGGCGAACAGCTCGGGATGACCGACGTCGGGGTCGACGATTCGCCCCGTGATCCGGTCGTCGCTCACGACCAAGTCATCGATCCGGCCCTCTGCCAGGTAGCGCTCGAAGGTCGAGTAGTCGATCTGCTCGTAGGTGCGCTGCTCCTCGAGCAGCGCCTGGAAGGCCAACAGCAGAATCAATGCAGCGGCGATGTACCAGAAATTGAAGTTTTC
>JBMCMJ010000368.1:0-2627 GCA_048615135.1 Pseudomonadota bacterium | reverse complement strand
TCGGCCGCGAACAAGACGAAGGCACTGGCACAGGCGCCGATCGCCAGGCCCTGCGCGCCGAGGGCGACCGTCTGGAAGAAGGGCTGGGCCAGAGGCAGATAGACCGCCAGCATCTGCAGCGAGAAGGCGATCGCCACCATGGCGAGGAGCGTCGGATTGCCGAAGGGGCTTCGCTGCCAGAACGGGTCGCGGAACGAGCGGATGGCCTGGGCGCGACCGAGCTGGAGCAGGGCGAGCGTGGTGAAGACCAGGGTCGAGACCCAAGCGGCATCCATCGGGCCGAACGCGCCGTCGGCGGTGGCGGTGCGATAGGCCCAGGCCCCGATGCCGATCGTGATGACGCCGATCAGGGTGCCGAGCCAGGCCACATGGATCGTCATGGGCCGGGCGAACACGGGCTCCCGCGGATCGATCGGCGGCCGCCGCATGGTGTCCCGCTCGCCCGTCTCGACCCCCATCCCGAGCCCGAGCAGGCCGTCCGTCAGCAGGTTCGAGAACAGGATCTGCACGGGGTAGAGCAGCAGCGGCAGGCCGAGGAACGGCGGCACGGCGACGATCAGCACTTTGCCCCAATTGCCGGCGACCGAGAACTGCACGAACCGGCGGATGTTGTCGTAGACGACCCGGCCCTCCTCGACGGCGGCGACGATGGTCGCGAAGTCGTCGTCGAGCAGGACCATGTCGCCCGCTTCCTTGGCCACGTCCGTGCCCGAGCCCATCGCCACGCCGATGTCGGCCTTCCGCAGCGCCGGCGCGTCGTTCACGCCGTCGCCGGTCATGGCGACGACCTCGCCGCGGCGCTGCAGGGCCTCGATGATCCGCAGCTTGTGCGTCGGCGAGACGCGGGCGTAGACGGCCACCTCGGCGACGATCTGCCGGAGGTCGTCCGGCGACAGGCGCTCGAGCTCGACGCCCGTGACCACCCGCGCGTCGGCGGTGCAGATGCCGAGATCGGCCGCGATCCGGCGCGCGGTCAAGGGGTGGTCGCCGGTGATCATGACCGGGCGGATGCCGGCGCGGCGGCAGGTGGCGACCGCTGCGGCAGCTTCCGCGCGCGGCGGGTCGATCAGGGCGATCAGACCGAGGAGCACCAGTTCCGCTTCGACCTGCGCCGCATCGAGCGTCTCCGGTTCCGCCGCCAGCGGCCGCGCGGCGACGGCGAGAACCCGCATCCCCTCGGCGCCGAAGGCTTCGTTGGCGGCCAGGAGCGCGTCGCGATGGCGCGCATCCAGCGCGACGAGTGCGCCGTTCTCGACCGTCCGCGTGCAACGCGGCAGCAGGCTGTCGACGGCGCCCTTGGTCAGGGCGATCAGCGGTGCGCCTCCCGGTTCGCCCGGCAGCAGCGCCGCGCCGGTGCCCGAGCGGTGGACAGTCGACATGCGCTTGCGCTCGCTGTCGAAGGCGATCTCGGCAATGCGCGGGTAGTCTTCCTCCATCTGCCGCTTCGCGAAACCGAAGCGCTCGGCGGCGACGATCAGCGCGGTCTCGGTCGGATCGCCGACGGCTTCAGGCCCGTCGCCCGTGGCACCGGGGCGAAAGAACGCGTCGTTGCAGAGGGCGGCTCCGGCCAAGAGTGCGCGGACGTCGGGCCGGCCGGAGAGCGCTCCGGTGTCGGCCCCGTCCAGGGCGAGCGGGCCGTCCATCGTGTGCACGGCGATCGCCGTCATCCGGTTCTGCGTCAGCGTCCCGGTCTTGTCCGAGCAGATCACCGTCACCGAGCCCAGCGTCTCGACGGCCGGCAGCTTGCGGATCAGGGCGTTGCGCTTCAGCATGCGCTGGCTGCCCAGGGCGAGCGTCAGCGTCAGCACGGCCGGCAGACCCTCGGGAACGATGGCGACCGCCAGGCTGACCCCGGTGAGCAGCACCAGCGTGACGTCCTCGCCGCGCATCCAGCCCGCGACCGCGACGAATGCGGCGATCACCACGGCGGCGACGGCCAGAACCTTGCCGAACGCGTCGAGGCGGCGCTGCAGGGGCGTCGGCTCGTGGCGGACCTTGCCGAGCAGGTCCGCGATGCGGCCGAGTTCGGTGCGCATCCCGGTCTCGACGACGATGCCCTTGCCGCGGCCATAGGTGACGGCGGTGCCCTTGAAGGCCATGTTGGTGCGGTCGCCGACCGTCAGCTCCGGATCGTCGAGCGCCTTCACGGTCTTCTCGACGGGCTCGGATTCACCCGTCAGCGCGGCCTCCTGCACCCGCAGCGCCCGACTTTCGACGATCCGCAGGTCGGCCGGGACGACGTTGCCCGCTTCCAGCAGCACGACGTCACCGGGGACCACCTCGCGCGAGGGCACGTCGTGCGTATGACCGCCGCGCAGCAGCCGGACGGCCGGCGACGACATCTGCTTCAGCGCGGCGATGGCGCGCTGCGCCCGGTAGTCCTGGACGACCCCGAGCACGACGAACAGCACCACGATCGCGAGGATCGCGATCGCGTCGACCGTCTTGCCGAGCGCGGCGGCGAGCCCGCCGGCGAAGACCAGGATCAGGATCAGCACCGAGGCGACCTGCTCCCAGAGGATGTGCCAGACCGTCCGCCCGCCGGTCTCGTCGAGCTCGTTGCCGCCGAACCGGTCGAGTCGGGCGGCGGCCTCCGTGTCTTCGAGCCCGCCGTCCGGATCGACCGC
>JBMCMJ010000367.1:0-2637 GCA_048615135.1 Pseudomonadota bacterium | reverse complement strand
TCCTTCCCGATCCATCATGGCCCGAGCTCGAGGCCACGATCGCCGCCGCGCCTGGAGCGACGATATTCGCGCTTTGCGGGTCGAGCGCTTCAACCTAAGCAGGCGGGGAACGTCGTTTCGCGGAGGATCGGACGGATGCGGGCAGTGATCGGCGCGCTCGGCGCGCTCGTGTTATCGGTGGGGGCCGCCGAGGCCTTTCAGCCGGCCATCATCTTCGACATGGGCGGCAAGTTCGACAAGTCGTTCAACGAGAGCGCCTTCCGCGGCGCGGAGCGGTTCCGCCAGGAGACCGGCATCGCGTTCCTCGAGTTCGAGATCTCGAACGAGGCGCAGCGCGAGCAGGCGCTGACCCGCATGGCGAGCCGCGGTGCCGACGTGGTGGTGGGCGTGGGCTTCGGCTTCACCAGCCCCTTGCAGAACGTCGCGGCCGAATACCCGGACACCAAGTTCGTCATCATCGACAGCGTGGTCGAGCTGCCGAACGTTCGCTCGGTGGTGTTCGAGGAGCACGAGGGCAGCTTCCTCGTCGGCATGGCGGCGGCGATGGCGTCCGAGACCGGCACGATCGGTTTCGTCGGCGGCATGGACATCCCGCTGATCCGCAATTTCCGCCACGGCTATGCGCAGGGTGCGGAATATGTGAACCCCGACATCGAGCTGATCGCCAACATGACCGGCGATACGCCGGCCGCCTGGAACGACCCGACCAAGGGGGCGGAGCTCGCCAAGAGCCAGTTCGATCGTGGCGCCGACGTCGTCTATCACGCGGCCGGCGGGACCGGTCTGGGGGTGCTGCAGGCGGCGGCGGATGCGGGCAAGCTCGGCATCGGCGTCGACAGCAACCAGAACTACCTGCATCCGGGCAACGTCTTGACCTCGATGATCAAGCGGGTCGACGTCGCCGTCTACAACGCCTTCAGGGATGCCATGAACGGCGAGCTGGAAGGCGGGCTGATGAGCCTCGGGCTCGCCGAGGACGGCGTCGGCTACGCGCTCGACGACTTCAACCGCGAGTTGCTCACGGCCGAGATGCAGGCGGCGATCGAGGACGCACGGGCGCGGATCGTCGCCGGTGATCTCGTGGTCGAGGACTACTATTCGACCCAGTGAGCCGGGGACGGGAGCGATGGCGCCCGCCATCGAGCTGAAGGGCATCGACAAGCGGTTCGGCGCGGTGCACGCGAACCGCGCCATCGACCTTTCGGTGGAGGCCGCGACCATCCACGGCATCGTCGGCGAGAACGGCGCCGGCAAGTCGACCCTGATGAACATCCTCTACGGCTTTTATCGGGCCGATGCCGGGACCATCGCCATCGACGGCGAGGCGTGCTCGATCACGGGGCCCGACGATGCCATCCGCGCCGGCATCGGCATGGTCCACCAGCACTTCATGCTGGTCGAGCCGTTCACCGTGCTCGAAAACCTGCTGCTCGGCGCCGAGGGCGGCTGGCGGCTCGCCCCCGGCCGCGCCAAGGCCCGGGCCGAGCTGGAGCGTCTGGAGCGCACCTACAACCTGAATGTCGACCTGGATGCGCGGATCGAGGACCTGCCGGTCGGCGCGCAGCAGCGGGTGGAGATCCTGAAGGCGCTCTACCGCGGCGCGCGCATCCTGATCCTCGACGAGCCGACGGGCGTGCTGACCCCGCAGGAGGCGGACGACCTGTTCCGCATCCTGCGCGACCTCAAGGCGCAGGGCCGGACCGTCGTCCTGATCACCCACAAGCTGGGCGAGATCATGGCGGTGACCGACAACGTCAGCGTGATGCGCCAGGGGCGGATGGTGGCGCATCGCCGCACGGCCGAAACCAGCGCGGCGGACCTGGCCGAGCTGATGGTCGGCCGCAAGGTGCTGCTGCGGGTCGAGAAGGGGCCGGCCCGGCCGGGCCGGCCGGTGCTGGAGGTCGGCCATGTCACGGTCCGCGACCGGGCCGGCGTGGCGCGGGTGCAGGACGTTTCGTTCGAGGTGCGGGCGGGGGAGATCGTCGGGCTCGCGGGCGTGACCGGCAATGGCCAGACCGAGCTTTTGGAAGCGATCGCCGGTATTCGTCCCCTGGCCGAGGGCGCCATTCGCATCGACGGGCACGACGTGGTGGCGGGAGCGCGACCGGCCGGGCTCGGCCATGTGCCGGAGGACCGCCTGAGGATGGGCCTCGTCAAGGCCTTTCCCGCCTGGGAGAACGCCATTCTCGGGCATCAGGCGGTGCCGGACTACGGCCGTGGGGCGCTGTTGGATCGAGCCGGCATCGTCGCCACCTGCCGGCGCTGGATGCAGGCCTACGACGTCCGGCCGGGCGATCCGGGCCTGCGCGCCGTGTCCTTTTCCGGCGGCAACCAGCAAAAGCAGGTGGTGGCGCGGGAACTGGAGCACGATCCGTCGCTGATCCTGGTCGGCCAGCCGACCCGCGGCGTGGACATCGGCGCCATCGAGTTCATCCACAAGCAGTTCGTCGCCATGCGCGATGCCGGCAAGGCGGTCCTGCTGGTCTCGGTCGAGCTGGAGGAGATCCTGGGCCTCGCCGACCGCATCCTGGTCATGTGCGCAGGGCGGATCACGGGCGAGCTTTCGGCCGAGGACGCCGACGAGCGCCGGATCGGTCTGCTGATGGCGGGCATCGCGGGAGAGGCCGCCTGATGGCC
>JBMCMJ010000366.1:0-2639 GCA_048615135.1 Pseudomonadota bacterium | reverse complement strand
CGCGCCGACGTCGCCATGCTCGACATGACGGTCGACGACCTCCTGCCGCTCAGCCCCAAGGAGCGGTTGTTCGAACTCGTCATGCGCCGCTTGGAGGCACTCGAGTTCGCGCGGCCGGCGCTGCGCCGATTGCGAACGGACGGCCCCTCCGAAGGCTGGCTCGGCGCACTCGGCAATCTCGGTCAGGCCCTCAAGCTCGTCGTCGAAGCGAGTGATGCGGCCCGGCCGGGCCTCGGCCGCTTGGCCGCCGGTGCGGCACTCGGCACCGCCTATGTCCGCACGGCCCGGGTGTGGTTGGAGGACGAGACGCCGGACAAGGCGACAACGATGGCCGAACTCGACAAGCGCCTCGACGGCATTACCCGGTTCCTCCGCTCGGCCCCTGCGTCCGACCTTGGGTGAAGGACACCCGCGACGCCGCTTGATCGAACGCGCGTACGGGTTTTATGTTGCGGCGCAATATGACCGCTCGGCGCCGCCGAGCCTGCATGGAGGACGACGATGACGCAGGACAACCCCTTCATGACGCCGGAACTGGCGAAGTTTTTCGAAAAGATGGCCCTGCCCGGCATGGACATGCAGGCCTTCGTCAATCTCCAGCGCAAGAACATGGAAGCGTTCCAGCTCGCCAACAAGGCGATGATGGAGGGCATTCAGCTGGTGCTGAAGCGCGAGATCGAAATCGTGCAGCACAACGTCGAGGAGGCCATGAAGACCATGCAGGAGCTCATGGCCGAGCCCGACCCGAAGGCCGGCATGAAGCTGCGCGTCGACGCGGCCAAGGAGACACTGGAGAAGGCCTTGGCCAATCTGAAGGAGCTTTCGGCGCTGACCCAGAAGTCCAACGAGGAGGCGTTCGCCATCCTCAACAAGCGGACGCTGGAGAGCTTCGACGAGATGAAGGCGGCCATGCAGCCGGGCAAGAACGCCTGAACCGCAGCACATGCTCCGCGATGCGGCCGGGCCCGGGCGGTCCGGCCGTCGTCGTTTTCGGCCTCAGGTCGACCAGGCCTTCTGACGCCGACGCTCCACCGACGAGGGGATGTTGAGGCTCTCGCGGTACTTGGCAACCGTCCGCCGCGCCAGCACCATGCCCTTGGCCTTCAACAGCTTCACGATCTGATCGTCGGAGAGGACCGTATCGACGGTCTCGCGGTCGACCAGCGTGCGGATCTGCTGGCGGATCGCCTCGGCGGCGTGCGCCTCGCTGCCCGCCTCTCCGCCCACCGCGTTCGAGAAGAAGTACTTGAAGGGGAACACCCCCTGCGGCGTAGCGACCAGCTTGCCGGCGGTCGCGCGGCTGACCGTGCTCTCGTGCAGGCCGGTCCCCTCGGCCACTTGGCGCAGCACCAGCGGACGCAGGTGCTGCGGCCCCTGGCGGAGGAAGGCCGCCTGCTCGCCGACGATGAACTCGGCCACCTTGAGGACCGTCCGCGCCCGCTGGTCCAGAGCCTTCACCAACCAGTTGGCCGCCTGGAACCGTTCGGCAAAGTATTGCTTGATGCTGGGGTCCGGGCTCGTCCCGCTGACCTGGGTGTAGTAATCGACGTCGACCAGCACCCGCGGCAGGGTCGCATTGTTCAGTTCGACCCGCCAGCCGCCCTGGTACGGGTAGATCCAGAGATCGGGCACGGCACCGCCTTCGGGCGGCGGGGCGAACCGCAGCCCGGGACGGGGGTCCAGAGCGCGGATCTCGGCGATCATTTCGGCGAGATCGTCTTCGTCGACCTGACAAAGGCGCAACAGGGCCTTGCGGTCCGCCTTGGCCAGCCGGTCCAGGTTCTTGAGCAGCGCCTGCATCGCCGGGTCGAACCGGTTCAGTTCGCGAAGCTGGAGACCCAGACATTCCTGCAGGCTGCGGGCGCCGACCCCGGTCGGATCGAAGCCCTGGATCACGGCGAGGACGGCCTCGACACGCGCCGGCTCGACGCCGAGGCGGGCCGCGACCTCGACGAGGTCCGCCCGGCAATAGCCGGCTTCGTCGATCGCCTCGATCAGGTTGAAGCCGATCAGCCGCGCTACCGGCTCGTCGATTTCCACATGGAGTTGTTCGAGGAGGTGGTCCGCCAGGGTCCGCTGCTCGGCGAGGCGTTGCTCGAGATCCGGCAAGTCGTCATCGAAACGGGTGCTGCCCTGGGCGCCACCGCCGACGCTCGCCATGCGGTCGGACGCAGGCGGTCCGTCGGGCTGGTACCAGCCGTCCTCGGCATCGCTGCCGGTTTCGGCCTCGGCGGCAGCCAGGGGGGCCTCGACCGCCTCGCTGCCGCACTCGCTCGGCAGTTCGCCTTCGAGAAAAGGGTTCTCGGCCAACTCCTGTTCGACGTAGCCGGTGACCTCGAGATTGGTCATCTGCAACAGCTTGATCGCCTGCTGCAGCTGGGGCGTCATGACCAGCTGCTGGCTCTGCTTCAGATCGAGGCGGAGGCCGATGCTCATGCGATCATGGTTTACACTTGAAAACCTTCGCCGAGGTAAACACGGCGGACGTCGATGTCGGTGACGATGTCGTCGGGAGTGCCCTCCTTCAGCACTTGGCCGTCGTGCAGGATATAGGCCCGATCGATGATGCCGAGCGTGTCTCGGACATTGTGGTCGGTGATCAGCACGCCGATGCCGCGGTCCTTCAGATGCGCCACGAG
>JBMCMJ010000365.1:0-2645 GCA_048615135.1 Pseudomonadota bacterium | reverse complement strand
CGCTCGGTGCGTTGCAGGAGCCGGGCGTTGATCGCGACGACGACGGTGCTGAGCGACATCAGTGCGGCACCGGCGGCGGGCGGCATGATCAGGCCCCAGGGGGCGCCGATACCGGCGGCGAGCGGGATCGCCACCACGTTGTAGCCGCTCGCGAGCACGAAGTTCTCGATCATCTTGCGCCACGTCGCCCCCGCGAGGGTGAGGACCGCGACGACGTCGCGTGGATCGTCGCGCACCAGCACCACGTCGGCCGAGCCGATCGCCACGTCGGTGCCGGCGCCGATCGCGATGCCGAGATCGGCTTCCAAGAGCGCCGGGGCGTCGTTCACCCCGTCGCCGACCATGGCGACCCGTTTGCCGCTCGCCTTGACCTCGCGCACCTTGGCCGCCTTCTCGTCGGGCAGGATCTCGGCCATGACCTCGTCGATGCCGAGTTCGCGGGCGACCGCCTCCGCCACGGCGCGGCCGTCGCCGGTCAGCATCAGGCAGCTGATGCCCCGGTCGTGCAGCTGGCGGATCGCCTCCTTGGCCGAGTCGCGGATCTCGTCCGCGAGCGCTACGGCGCCGACGAGCGTGCCGTCGACCGCGACCAAGACCACCGTGCGCCCGCCCTCCGCCAGGGCGTCCAGCCGCTCGTCATCGGCCTCGAGGCCCTCTTCGGCCATGTGCCCGCGGCTCGCCACGACCACCCGCCGGCCGTCGACGGTCGCCTCGGCGCCGCGCCCCTCCAGATTCTCGAAATCCTCGGCATCCGGCAGCTCCAGCTCGCGGGATTCGGCCTCGGCGACGATCGCGGCGGCGATCGGATGCTCCGACGCGCGCTCCAGGCCGGCGGCGAGGCGGAGCATCGCCGCCTCGTCCAACTCACCGAAAACGGCCATCTTCTGCACGCCGAAACGGCCCTCGGTCAGGGTCCCCGTCTTGTCGAAGACGACCGCATCGAGCTCGCGGGCCCGCTCGAAGGCGCCCCGGTTGCGGATCAGGAGCCCGCTCTTGGCGCCGAGGCTGGTCGAGACGGCGACCACCAGCGGCACGGCGAGGCCCAGCGCGTGCGGGCAGGTGATGACCATGACCGTCACCATCCGCGCGATCGCCTGCTGCATGCCTGCCCCCACCGCGAGCCAGGCGACGAGGGTGACGGCGCCGACACCGAGCGCGGTATAGGTCAGCCAGCCCGCCGCGCGGTCGGCGAGGTCCTGGCCGCGCGAGCGGGACTGCTGGGCCTCTTCGACCATCTCGACCAACTGGTTGAGGTAGCTGTCGGCGCCGGTCTTCTCGATCTCGAGGGTCAGCGCCCCGCTGCCGTTGACCGCGCCGGCCGGCACCTCGTCACCTTCGCCCTTGCGCACCGGCTCCGATTCGCCGGTGAGCATCGAGAGATCGACGCTGCTGGAGCCGTCGACCACGACGCCGTCGGCCGGCACGCGTTCGCCCGGCCGGACGAGCACCCGGTCGCCCACCTCGAGGTCGGCCACCGCCACGTCCTCGGTGTTGCCCTTCTCGTCCAGGCGGCGGGCCTCGTCGGGCAGCAGGCGCACCAAGTTTTCGAGTGCCCCGGAAGCGCCGGCGACCGAGCGCATTTCGACCCAGTGGCCGAGCAGCATGACGTCGACCAGGGTGGCGAGTTCCCAGAAGAACGCCTCGCCCTCGAGCCCGAAGGTGACGGCCGACGAATAGACGTAGGCGACGGTGATCGCGAGACCGATCAGCGTCATCATGCCGGGCTGTCGGTCGCCCACCTCGGAAACGAGGCCGGCGAGGAATGGCCGGCCGCCGTAGACGAACACCACGGTGGCGAGCGCGAACAGAACGTAGCGGTCGCCCGGAAAGGCGAGCACGTCCTCGAGGCCCACGGCCCGCTGCAGGAGGGGCGACAGCGCCAGGATCGGCAGGGTGAGCACGAGCGAGACGACGAAGCGGCGCCGGAAATCGGCGATCATCTCCCCGTGATCGTGACCATGGTTGTCGGTTTCGACACGCTCGTCGGTCTCGTTCGTCTCGGCCGTCATGCGGGGTCTCCGGCGAAAGCGCGCACGGCGGGTCAACGGCTTGCCCGGTCCTCCGGTTCCTTCAGCGGAACCGCTCGTCGGCGCCCAGGCGGTGTTCCAGCCGTTGAACACCTCCGCCATGAATGCTGCTTCGCAGAGGGCGAGGCCGATCACCCCCGAGGTGAAGACGCTGAACCGCACGCCAATCGGCACGGGCAGCCCGTAGTGCACCCAGAGCAGCATGACGAGCGAGGGAATTGCCCGGAAGACCTCGACGAACAGCCGGTCGAAGCCGCGCGCCCACGGATCGGCCGACAGACCGGGCAGGGTGAGCAAGAGGCCGAGGACCGTGGCGAGCAACGTCGCCAGCACCGAGATCCGGATGGTGAGCCAGAGCCCGCCCACGAGGAATCGCAGGTTGTCCATGCCGGTCGGGGTGGTCGGCAGGACGACGTACCAGCCCCAGCGATAGGCTCCCTCGCGGCCGGAAACATCAAGAAGGAAGAGCACGAGCGCCAGGGGGACGCCGGCGAGCGCCAGCGCCCAGGGAGAAAGGCGGCGGCGGGGCCGGGGCGGCGGCACCCTGGAGGGTCGGCTCCTGGGCATGGAGGGACCGGGGCTCGATGGCAGAACAAGCAGAACAAGACAGGGGGCTTT
>JBMCMJ010000364.1:0-2646 GCA_048615135.1 Pseudomonadota bacterium | reverse complement strand
CGGATTCTGGCCCCGCCGCCGGTGCTGTTCGTTGCCGCGTTGGGGCTGGGGCTGGCGGTCGACTGGCTGTCCGCGTCGAACGTGACGGCGATGGTGCCGGCCATGCCGCGCTGGATCGTCGCCGCCGTGCTGGCGATCGGCGGCGGTATCCTGGGTGTCCTCGGCATCGTCGATTTCCTGCGGGCGGGGACGACGCCGCATCCGGGGCACGCCGCTTCCGCGCTGGTGACCTCCGGCGTCTACCGGTTCGTGCGCAACCCGATGTATGTCGGGCTCGTGGCACTCCTGCTCGCGATCGGTCTCGCCGTGCCCGGCGACGGCCTCGTGCTCGCCGCCGCGGCGCTGGGCGTCGTCCTGCACCACGGCGTGGTGCGCCCCGAGGAGCGCTATCTCGAACGGCGCTTCGGCGATGCCTACCGTGCCTATCGCGACGCCGTTCCCCGCTACGGTTGGCCGCGGCACCGGCGGTAATCGTGGCAAGCCGCACGGGCGGATGGTAATTTATCGGGTTGGGAGGGAGACGAGCGGAGCCGTCCATGACCCGAGCCGATCTGCGCGCACCCCACGCCACCTCCTTCGAGGAGGTCCTGGCGGCGTTGGGCACGTCGGACCGTGGTCTCGGGAGCGGCGAAGCGAAGGCGCGGCTCCAGGCCCACGGCCCGAACCAGTTGCCGGAGCCCGAGCGGCCCAGCGCGATCGCGCGCTTTCTCGGCCATTTCAACCATCTCCTCATCTACGTGCTGCTCGCCGCGGCGGCGACCACGGCGGCCCTCGGCCACTACGTCGACACCGCGGTGATCCTGGGCGTGGTCGTGGTCAACGCCGTGATCGGTTTCATCCAGGAAGGCCGGGCGGAGCGGGCGATGGACGCCATCCGCCGGATGCTGGCGCCGCAGAGCGCGGTGCTGCGCGACGGCAGGCGGTGCAAGGTCGAGAGCGCCGAGGTGGTGCCGGGCGACATCGTGCTGCTCGAGCCCGGCGAACGGGTGCCGGCCGATCTGCGCCTGACCCAGGCCCGGGGGCTCCGGGTGGAGGAGGCGATCCTGACCGGCGAGTCGGTTCCGGCCGAGAAGAGGGTCGGGCCGGTCGCGGCGGAGGCCGCCTTGGGCGATCGGCGGAGCATGGCGTTCAGCGGCACCTTCGTCGTTGCCGGCTCGGCCCGCGGGGTGGTGGTCGCGACCGGCAACGAGACGGAGATCGGTCGGATCAGCGACATGCTCGCCGGTGTGCACCGGCTCACTACGCCGCTGATCCGGCAGATGGACGCCTTCGCCAAATGGATCACCATCCTGATCCTGCTGATCGCGCTGGTGCTGCTGGTCTACGGCTACTTCGTCGGCCACCTGCCGTTCGTCGAGCTGTTCATGGCGGTGGTCGGCCTCTCGGTGGCGGCGGTGCCGGTCGGGCTGCCGGCGGTGCTGACCATCACGCTCGCGGTGGGCGTCCAGGCGATGGCCCGGCGCAATGCGATCGTCCGCCGTCTGCCGGCGATCGAGACGCTGGGCTCGGTGTCGGTGATCTGCTCCGACAAGACCGGCACCCTGACCCGCAACGAAATGGTGGCGACGGCCGTCGCGACCCTGGAGCGCACCCTGGCGGTCACGGGCGAGGGCTACGCGCCGAACGGATCGCTTCGGGTGGACGATGTCGAGATCGATCCGGCGAAGGATCCGCTGCTGGTCGACCTCGCGCACGCCGCGGCCCTGTGCGGCGACGCGTCGCTCGGCCTCGGCGGCGAAACCTGGCGGGTCGAGGGCGATCCGATGGAAGGCGCGCTCTTGGCGCTCGCGCACAAGATCGTGCCCGAGGCCGAGACGCGGTTCGCGGGCTGGGCCCGCACCGATGTCATCCCCTTCGATTCGGCCCATCGCTACATGGCCGCCCTGCACCATGACCACGAGGGCCACGGACGGATCGACGTCAAAGGGGCGCCCGAGCGGATCATCGCCATGTGCGCCCGCCAGGCCGGTCCCGGCGGCGAGACGATGCCGGTGGACAGCGAGGCCTGGCATGTCCGGATGGACGCGTTGGCCCATGCCGGCCAGCGGGTGCTCGCCCTGGCGACGCGGTCGGTACCCCAGGATCACGTGGTGCTGGACACAAACGACCTCGACGGCGAACTGACCCTGTTGGGTCTCGTCGGCCTGATGGACCCCCCTCGGGAGGAGGCGATCGAGGCGGTGGCGGAGTGCCAGCAGGCGGGCATCCGGGTCAAGATGATCACGGGCGACCATGCCGGCACGGCACGGGCGGTCGGCCGGCAGATCGGCCTCGTGAACCACGAGCGGGTGCTCACCGGAACCGATCTGGAGGAGATGGGCGACGGCGAACTCGCGAGCGTCGCCGTGGAGACGGACGTGTTCGCCCGGACCAGTCCGGAGCACAAGCTCCGCCTCGTGACGGCCCTGCAGGCGCGCGGCTTGACGGTGGCGATGACCGGTGACGGGGTGAACGACGCGCCGGCGCTCAAGCGGGCCGATGCCGGCATCGCCATGGGTCTCAAGGGCAGTGAGGCGGCCAAGGAGGCGTCGGAGCTGGTGCTCGCCGACGACAATTTCGCCTCGATCGTCGCGGCCGTGCGCGAGGGGCGGACCGTCTACGACAACATCAAGAAGGTCATCAGCTGGACCCTGCCGACCAATGCGG
>JBMCMJ010000363.1:0-2676 GCA_048615135.1 Pseudomonadota bacterium | reverse complement strand
AGCACCTGCACCTGATCGATCGGGCCCGAGCCCTGGTCGAGCCGGTCCGCGACCTGCCGGGGCCGACCGGCGAAAGCAACCGCTTGCGTCTCGTTGCCCGCGGCACGGTGCTCTGCCTCGGACCCAACCCCGACATGGCTCTGACCCAGATGACGGCGGCCCTGGCAGTCGGCGGCCGGGCGGTCGTTGTCGTGCCGGGAGGCACCGAAGCGCTCACCGCCCGAGGAACGAAGGGACTGCCGGTCATCGCGCTGGAGGGCGAACTGGAGGCCGAAGCCCTGAGTGATCTGCGGCGCGTGGCGGTGGTCGCCGATGCTGGCGACCTCGAACGCTTGGCAGCGCTGCGCCGCGCGCTCGCCGCACGCACCGGGCCCATCGTGCCGCTGGTCGTGGATCCTGCGGACTTGGCGGCCCTGGTCCACGAACGGCACCTCTGCATCGACACGACGGCCGCCGGTGGCAATGCGAGCCTGCTCGCCGCCAGCGGCGGCTGAGGCGGCTCAGAGGTAGCCTTCTTCCACCAGCGCCTCGGCGATCTGGATCGCGTTGAGCGCCGCCCCTTTGCGCAGGTTGTCGCTGACGACCCACATGTTGAGCCCGTGTTCGACGGTCGGATCGGACCGCAGCCGCGAGACGAACACCGCGAACTCGCCGACGCACTCGATCGGCGTTATGTATTCGTAGTTCTCGTAGTCGTCGATCACCACCACGCCCTCGAACTCGTAGAGTGCGTCCCGCGCCTCGGCGACGCTGATCGGCTCCAGGAATTCGACGTTGACGCTTTCCGAATGACCGACGAACACCGGCACGCGGACGGCCGTCGCGCAGACCTGGATCGAGGGGTCGAGGATCTTCTGCGTCTCGACCACCATCTTCCACTCTTCTTTGTAGAGCCCGTCCGCCACCGGCACGTCGATCTGCGGGATGACGTTGAACGGGATGGGCTTCTTGAAGACCTCCGGCTGCTTCTTGTCGTTCATGTAGATGGCCTTGGTGTGCTCGAAGAGCTCGTCCATGGCCTCGGTGCCGCCGCCCGACACCGACTGATAGGTCGAGACGACCACCCGGCGGATCGCGGCGATGTCGTGCAGCGGCTTCAGCGCCATCACCAGCTGGATGGTGGAGCAGTTGGGATTGGCGATGATGTTGCGCTCGCGCAGCCCGGCGAGCGCGTGCGCGTTCACCTCGGGCACGATCAGCGGGATGTCCGGCTCCATGCGGAAATGCGAGGTGTTGTCGATCACGATGCAGCCCTGCGCCGCCGCCTTCGGTGCGAACTCGGCCGAAACCGACGCTCCCGGTGAAAAGAGGGCGATGTCGACGCCGTCGAAGTCGAACGTCTCGAGGGCCTGCACCTTCAACGTGCCGCGCTCGCCGTAGGAGACTTCCTTGCCGGCGGAGCGCGCCGAGGCGAGGGCGATCACCTCGTCGGCCGGGAAGTTGCGCTCGTCGAGGATGTTCAGAAGCTCGGAGCCGACGGCGCCGGTGGCACCGACGACGGCCACACGGTAAGCCATGGCGGTCGCTTTCGGTTTGAGGGTCCGCTGTTCTACTGCATCGCCGCCAGTTCGACGACGATGCTTTCGCCCATTTCCTCCGTCGAGACCTGCGTCATCCCGGGCGACATCAGGTCCGCGGTGCGCTTGCCCTTGGCCAGCACCTGCCGGATGGCGCCCTCCAACAGGTCCGCTTCGTGGGTCTCGTCGAACGAGTAGCGCAGCATCATGGCGAAGCTGAGGATCATCGCGAGCGGGTTGGCGATGCCTTTGCCGGCGATGTCGGGGGCCGAGCCGTGCACCGGCTCGTAGAGCGCCTTGCGCCGCCCCTGGGCGTCCGCCTCGCCGAGCGACGCCGAGGGCAGCATGCCGAGCGAGCCCGTCAGCATCGCCGCGCAGTCGGAAAGCAGGTCGCCGAACAGGTTGTCCGTCACGATCACGTCGAACTGCTTGGGCTGGCGGACCAGCTGCATCGCACAGTTGTCCGCATACATGTGCGACAGCTCGACGTCCGGGTAGTTGGCGGCGAGCTTGGTGATCTCCTCGCGCCACAACACGCCCGATTCCATCACGTTGGCCTTTTCGACCGAGCAGAGCCGCTTGCCGCGCTTCTCTGCCAGCTCGAAGCCGACCCGGCCGATCCGCACGATTTCGTGGGTGTCGTAGACCTGGGTATTGATGCCGCGCCGCTCGCCGTTGCCGAGTTCGGTGATGCCCCGCGGCTCACCGAAATAAACGCCGCCCGTCAGTTCGCGGACGATCATGACGTCGAGGCCGCGCACCAGATCGGGCTTGAGGGACGAGGCGTCGACCAGGGCGTCGAACACCATCGCCGGGCGCAGATTGGCGAACAGGCCCAGGTCCTTGCGCAGCCGCAACAGGCCCCGCTCGGGCTGGACGTCGAAGGGCAGCGTCTCCCATTTCGGACCGCCGACGGCGCCCAGGAGGACCGCATCCGCCGCACGGGCCCTGGCCACGGTGGCATCGGTGATCGGGACCCCGTGGGCGTCGATCGCGCAGCCGCCGACCAGGTCCTCCTCGATGGTGAATTCGAGACCGCGCCGATCGGCGAACCAGTCCGCGACCCGGCGCACCTCCGCCATGACTTCGGGACCGATGCCGTCACCCGGCAGCATGAGGATCGAGGGGGCCATGGCTCTGCTCCAAGAGAGGCACGTCG
>JBMCMJ010000362.1:0-2678 GCA_048615135.1 Pseudomonadota bacterium | reverse complement strand
GCGTAGAAGGTCGCGTAGACGTCGCGCACCCCGTAGCCGACGTGCGGCGTCAGCACCGTGTTGGGCAAGCGCGTCAGCGGATGGTCGGCCGGCAGCGGTTCTTGGTGGTAGACGTCGAGTGCGGCGACGATCCGGCCGGCGGTCAACGCTTCCAGGAGTGCGGTCTCGTCGACCAACCCGGCGCGCGCCGTGTTGACCAGGATCGCGCCCGGCCGCATCCGCCCCAGATCCTCCGTACCGACCACGCCGCGGGTGGCGGACGAGAGGACGAGGTGCAGGCTCACCACGTCGGCACGGGCGAACAGCTCGGCCTTGGGCACCGACGCGACCCCGGCCGCGGCCGCCCGTTCGGCGGTGAGGTTGGGGCTCCAGCCCAGCACCTCCATGCCCAGCGCCCGGCCGTAGCCGGCCACCAGCCCGCCGATCCGGCCGACGCCGACGAGCCCCAGCGTCCGGCCGTGGAGGGCCATGCCCGGCGGCACGTCGGCCATGAAACGCCCGGCCCGCACGGCCGCGTCACCGGCCGGCAGGGACCGGGCCGCGGCGAGCATCAGGGCCAGTGCGAGTTCCGCGGTCGCAGGCCCCGTGTCGATGCCCCCCGTCCAGGTGACGGTGACGCCGCGCGCCTTCATCGCGTCGCTCGCGATGGTGTGGGCCCGTTTGCCGCTCAGGCCGAACATGCGCAGGAGCGGCAGCCGCGCCACCAGGTCTTCGGGAAACGCGGTCCGCTCGCGCATCGCCAGGATGACGTCGAACCCGGCGAGACGCTCCGCCGCTTGGTCCGCGTCGGCGAACGCCTCTTCGAAGACCACCACCTCGGCGCGTGCCTGCAGCGCACTCCAGTCGGCGGCCTCGAGCGCTACGCCCTGCCAATCGTCGAGCACGGCGATCCTGGTCATGTCGTCCCCTGGCTTCGTTCGTCAGTTTTGCGAGCCCGTCGGTGTCCCGACCGGCGGTCAGACGACGCGAACCCGCAATTCGCCGACCCCTTCGACGCTCGCGACCATCTCGTCGCCACGGACAACCGGCCCCACCCCGGCGGGCGTCCCGGTCATGATCACGTCGCCCGGCCGCAGCTCGAAGTAGTTGGAGAGATAGGCGATCATCTCCGGCACCTTCCAGATCATCTGGTTCAGGTCACCCTCCTGCTCGAGCGTCCCGTTGACCGTAAGGGTGATGCGCCCCTGGCTCGGATGTCCGATGCGGCTGGCAGGCAGCAGCGGCGAGACCGGGGCCGAGCGCTCGAACGCCTTGCCGATTTCCCAGGGCCGGCCAAGCTTCTTGGCCTCGCCCTGGAGGTCGCGGCGGGTCATGTCGATGCCCACGGCATAGCCGTAGACGTGATCGAGCGCCGTCTCGACCGGAATGTCGACGCCCCCTTTGGCCAACGCGACCACCAGTTCGGCCTCGTGGTGGACATCCTCGGTGCGCGGCGGATAGGGGAATTCACCCGACGGATCGAGATTGTCCGGGTTCTTCTGGAAGAAGAAGGGCGGCTCGCGGTCCGGGTCGTGCCCCATCTCGATGGCATGCGCCGCGTAGTTGCGGCCGATGCAGTAGACGCGGCGCACCGGGAACACCTCGTCCGTGCCGGCGATCGGCAGAACGGTGGGCTCCGGCGGGGTGATCACGGACGTCGACATGACGAGGGTCCCTCCAGCAGGTGATGACGCGTCATCGCAGAGGGGCCTTGCCAGATCAATCCGGATCAATCAGCTTTGATCGAAGCGAGGATGCGGTGCGCGAGCGAGCGACGGCCCACGACCGGAACGAGAGCGACGCGCCGTGCGCCGGGCCGGTGCGCACGGCCTACGACGGTGGCGTCTCCGACAGCGCCGCCCTCGCCCAACTCCGCGCGTACATTGCCGAAGGCGGCTTCGGGCCCGGCGATCGGCTGCCCCCCGAGCGGGCGCTCGGTGCGGAGCTGGGCCTGCGCCGCTCGGAGCTGCGCCGTGCCCTGGAACTCATGGAGCGCGAGGGCACGCTCTGGCGCCATGTCGGCAAAGGCACGTTCCTGTCGGCGCAATCCGACCAATCCGGCGGCAACGAGCTGGCGGCCCTGGCCAAGCGGACCCCGCCGGCCGACGTGATGCGGGCGCGCGGGGCCCTGGAGCCGGCCATCGCCCGGCTGGCCGCGTCGCATGCCTCGGCGGCCGACGTGCAGTCGATGCGCGAGACGGCGGCGCGCTCGCGGCGCACGACGAGTTGGCGCGAGTACGAGGCGCTCGACAACGAGTTGCACCGGCAGATCGCGGAGGCGGCCGGCTCCTTGGCGCTGCTCGCGCTGTTCGACCAGCTCAACACGCTGCGCCGGATGGTCGCCTGGGGCCGGCAGAGCCGCAACGGCGCCGCTCCGGCCGCCGACCACCCGAGCTTCGGCCAACATGATCGGCTGATCGAGGCGATCGCCGGCTGCGACGGCGAGGCGGCCTTCGCGGCCATGCGCGATCATCTCCGCTCGGTCGAGGAGCGCTTCGTCCTATAAGCAAGCCCCTGCCGCTGACCCTTGCCACCTGGGATCACGACCGCACGCTGCCGGTCGTCGACGGCACCCTTTCGGTCGAGGGTGCCACCGTCGAGGGGCACGTGCTGCCGACCGGCACGCTGTTCCCCTTGGCGGTGCAGGAAGCGCGCTTCGACGTGACCGAGCTGTCGCTCTCCAGCCACATCCTGCAGGT
>JBMCMJ010000361.1:0-2690 GCA_048615135.1 Pseudomonadota bacterium | reverse complement strand
ACGAGCAGGGTGTTGGCCATGCCGACCTGGAACACCCGCCAGTAGGTGTCGCCTTCCTGGTACTCGATGAGGGTGAAGCCGATGCCGAAGCCGGCGCTGGAATCGAGAAAGCCGAAGCCGGCGGTGAGCCCGCGTTCGGCCATGTTGGTGGCCGTGTTGTTGACCAGATACCAGGCACACAGCACCAGGGCTGCCGCCACCAGCACCTGATAGGCGATCGCGCGGAACGTGGCGTCGTTGAGGAACGCCAGCGCGGACCGGCCCGGTCGCCGCGCCTCGTGCATCACCGCCATCGGCTCGTCCTCGTACGAATGGGGAGGGTCCGGCCGCCGGAGGCGTCGGTCGGGTCGACCCGACCGACGCGCCGGCGTTCAGGCTCGAGCGAGCCCGTGGCTCACCGGAAGGGCGGGGCGTAGAGGATGCCGCCGTCGTACCACTGCGCGTTGAGGGTGCCCTCGCGCGGGATGTCGATGGCGGTCCCTTCACCCAGGTGTCGGGCGTAGATTTCGCCGTAGTTGCCGACACCCTTCAGCACGTCGACCATGAAGTCGGGGTCGAGGCCGAGCTCTTCGCCGATATTGCCCTCGGCGCCGAGCAGGCGACGGATCGCCGGGTTGCTCGATTCGACCATCTCGTCGACGTTCTCGGACGAGACGCCGAGTTCCTCCGCCTCGATCAGGCCCACGATGACCCAGCGCACGACGTCGCCCCAGGCGTTGTCGCCATGCCGGACGACCGGGCCGAGCGGCTCCTTGGAGACCGTCTCGGGCAGGATGACGTGCGCCGACGGATCGGGGAACGCGGCGCGGCGCGAGGCGAGGCTCGACTTGTCGTTGGTGATCGCGTCGCACGCACCGTTCAGGTAGGTCTCGGCGACGACGTCCGCGCTCTCCGCCGTCATCGGCGTGTGTTCCATGTTGTTGGCGCGGAAGTAGTCGGCGAGGTTCAACTCGGTCGTGGTACCGGTGATCACGCAGACCGTGGCGCCGTCGAGCTCGAGCGTCGAGCTGATGCCGCTGTCGCGCGGGACCATGAAGCCCTGACCGTCGTAGAACACGGTCGGCATGAACTCGAGGCCGAGCTGCGTGTCGCGCACCGCCGTCCAGGTGGTGGTGCGGCTCAGCATGTCGCTTTCACCGTTGGCGAGCGAGGTGAACCGTACGGCGTTGGTGACCGACTGGTACTCGATCTTGTCGGGATCGCCGAAGATCGCCGCGGCCACGGCGCGACACATGTCGACGTCGAAGCCGGACCAGGTGCCGTCGGATCCGAGCGAGTAGAAGCCCACCGTGGATTCGCCGATCTGGCAGTTGAGGAAGCCCCGCTCCTGGACCTGGGCGAGGGTCTGCTGGGCGTTCGCGTCGCTCGCAAGGCCCACGAGGCCCACCGCGGCTGCCGCCGCGAGGGTGCCGATACGTCGCTGCATGTCGTTCCGTGCCTCCAAATTGGCCGTTCGACGGGCCATGACATCGGTCCCGTCCGGTTACGCCGGGGTCGCAACCCGCATGCCAAACATGCCCACCGATCCGGAATAGCTCAACCGCGTTGTCGTTTGGTGGTGGATTGCCCACGGAAGCGGCGGAATCCGGCGTCTTTTCGAGCTTGCCGTGCCCGGAAATTGGGCACTTCGTCCTCGGTTCGGCGGTAAGCCGGTCGTCGTCTCCGGTACAACGCTGCGGTTCCCCTTTCCCCGCCGGGTCGCCCTTGCTACGCCATCCGGCGCAAGAGGGAGGCCCAGAGATGGCAAGCAACGACACCGGCAAGCGGCTCCGCAGCCAGGACTGGTTCGACAACCCCGACTACGCCGACATGACGGCGCTCTACCTCGAGCGTTACCTGAATTTCGGCCTGACGCGGGAGGAACTGCAGTCCGGCCGGCCGATCATCGGCATCGCCCAGACCGGCTCCGACCTCGCCCCCTGCAACCGCCACCACCTCGACCTCGCGAGCCGGGTGCGCGACGGCATCCGTGCCGCCGGCGGCGTGCCGCTCGAATTCCCCATCCACCCGATCCAGGAGACCGGCAAGCGGCCGACCGCGGCGCTCGACCGCAACCTCGCCTATCTGTCGCTGGTCGAGGTCCTCTACGGCTATCCGATCGACGGCGTGGTGCTCACCACCGGCTGCGACAAGACCACGCCCGCCTGCCTGATGGGCGCCGCCACCGTCAACATCCCGGCCATCGTCCTCTCCGGCGGACCGATGCTGAACGGCCATTTCCGCGGCCAGCTGACCGGCTCGGGCATGGTCGTGTGGCAGGCGCGGCAGTGGTACGCCACCGGCAAGATCACCTACGAGGAGTTCATGGAGTACGTGGCGACCTCCGCCCCGAGCGTGGGCCACTGCAACACCATGGGCACCGCGTCGTCGATGAACTCGATGGCCGAGGCGCTGGGCATGAGCCTGCCCGGCTGCGCCATGATCCCGGCCCCCTACCGCGAGCGCGGCCAGATGGCCTATGCCACCGGCAAGCGGATCGTCGAAATGGTCCACGAGGAGCTGACGCCGCGGCGGATCATGACCAGAAAGGCCTTCGAGAACGCGATCGCCGTCTGTGCGGCGATCGGCGGTTCGACCAACTGCCCGCCGCACGTCATCGCCATTGCCCGGCACATGGGCGTCGAACTCGACATCCAGGACTGGGAGCGCATCGGCTACGACATCCCGCTGCTCGTCAACATGCAGCCGGC
>JBMCMJ010000360.1:0-2694 GCA_048615135.1 Pseudomonadota bacterium | reverse complement strand
GGGAGGTTTCGATGCCGCTGATGACCGCCGCGATGGCCGCCGTCCACGTCCTGGAAAAAGAAGGCATCACCGTGGGCTTCGGGGTGCCCGGTGCCGCGATCAACCCGTTCTACGCGGCACTTCGCGAGCGGGGCTCGATCCGCCACGTGCTGGCCCGCCACGTCGAGGGCGCCTCGCACATGGCCGACGGCTACACCCGCGCCGCCCACGGCAATATCGGGCTCTGCATCGGCACCTCCGGCCCGGCCGGCACCGACATGATCACCGGCCTCTACACCGCCCAGGCCGACAGCCTGCCGATCCTCTGCGTCACGGGGCAGGCCCCCCGTGCCCGGCTCTACAAGGAGGACTTCCAGGCGGTCGACATCGAGAGCATCGCCCGGCCGGTGACCAAGTGGGCCGTCACCGTGCGTGAGCCCGGCCTCGTCCCGCGGGTGTTCCAGCAGGCGTTCCACCTGATGCGCTCGGGCCGGCCGGGTCCGGTGCTGATCGACCTCCCGGTCGACGTCCAGACCTCGATGATCGAGTTCGATCCGGACACCTACGAGCCCCTGCCGGTCTACAAGCCGAAGGCGAGCAGAAAGCAGATCGAGAAGGCGCTCGCCATGCTGAACGAGGCCGAGCGGCCGCTGATCGTCGCGGGCGGTGGCATCATCAATGCCGACGCCGCGGAGGAGTTGGTCGACTTCGCCGAGATCACTGGCATCCCGGTCATCCCGACGCTGATGGGCTGGGGGGCGATCCCCGACGACCACCCGCTGATGGCGGGCATGGTCGGGCTGCAGACCAGCCACCGCTACGGCAACGCCACCTTCCTCAAGTCCGACTTCGTGCTCGGCATCGGCAACCGCTGGGCCAACCGGCACACCGGCTCGATCGAGAAATACACCGAAGGCCGCAAATTCGTGCACGTCGACATCGAGCCGACCCAGATCGGCCGGGTGTTCAACCCGGAACTCGGCATCGTCTCCGACGCCAAGGCCGCGCTCGAGCTGTTCGTCGAGGTCGCCCGGCAATGGAAGCACGAAGGCAAGCTGAAGGATCGCCGGGCCTGGGCCGGCGAGTGCCTGCACCGCAAGGAACACATGCTGCGCCGCTCGCACTACGACGAGGTGCCGCTCAAGCCACAGCGGGTCTACCAGGAGCTGATCGAGGCGATGGGCCGCGACGTCTGCTACGTCACGACCATCGGCCTGTCGCAGATCGCCGGTGCCCAGTTCCTCAAGGTCTACAAGCCGCGCAACTGGATCAACTGCGGCCAGGCGGGCCCCTTGGGCTGGACCCTGCCGGCCGCACTCGGCGTGCGGGCGGCCGACCCCGACCGGCAGATCGTCGGTCTCTCGGGGGACTACGACTTCCAGTTCCTGATCGAGGAGCTGGCCGTTGGTGCCCAGCACAAGCTCCCGTTCCTCCAGGTGGTCGTGAACAACTCCTATCTCGGCCTGATCCGTCAGTCGCAGCGTGGTTTCCAGATGGATTTCGAGGTCAGCCTCGCCTTCGACAACATCAACTCCGAGGAGGTCGGCGCCTACGGCGTCGACCACGTGGCGGTCGCCGAGGGGCTGGGCTGCAAGGGCGTTCGGGTGAAGAGCCCCAACGAGTTCAAGGCGGCCTTCGCCAAGGCCAAGGAGTTGATGGACGAGCACCAGGTGCCGGTGGTGCTCGAGTTCATCACCGAGCGGGTGACCAACATCGCGATGGGCACCGAACTCGACAACGTCAACGAGTTCGAAGACATCCTCTGCCTCGATCCGGAACTCACCCGGGAAAACGGCTGGACGCCCAGAGGCGTGCCGGAACTCGCCGGCAGCTGAACCGTTCCCGTCCCGTCCAGGAGACTGACCATGCCGCGCTTTTGCGCCAACCTCACCATGCTCTACAGCGAGCACGACTTCCTCGATCGGTTCGAAGCCGCCGCGAAGGACGGCTTCACCGGTGTCGAGTACCTCTTCCCCTACGACTTCGAGGCCGCGGCCTTGAAAGAGCGCCTGGACGCGAACGGCCTCGTCCAGGTCCTGCACAACCTGCCGGCCGGCAACTGGGGTGCGGGCGAGCGCGGCATTGCCGTACTGCCCGATCGGGTCGGCGAGTTCCAGGACGGCGTCGGCAAGGCCATCGCCTATGCCACCACCCTCGGCTGCGCCCAGCTCAACTGCCTCGTCGGCATTCCGCCCGAAGGCGCCGACACCGCCAAGACCAAGGAAACCCTGGTCGCCAATCTGCGCTTCGCCGCCGCCGAACTGAAGAAGGCCCAGATCAAGCTCCTGATCGAGCCGATCAATACCCGCGACATCCCCGGTTTCTACCTCACCGGCACCGCGCAGGCGGAAGACCTCATCGCCGAGGTCGGCTCGGACAATCTCTTCATCCAGTACGACTTCTACCACATGCAGATCATGCAGGGCGATCTCTGGCCGACCTTCGCCCGGCTGCAGGCGCAGATCCCGCACGTGCAGATCGCCGACAATCCGGGCCGCAACGAGCCCGGTACCGGCGAGATCAACTACCCCTTCCTGTTCGATGCCCTCGACCGCACCGGCTATGCGGGCTGGGTCGGCGCGGAGTACAAGCCACGCGGCGAAACCTCGGCCGGCCTCGGTTGGTTCGAGCCGTACAAGGCCAGTCAGCGGATGGCCGCTCGAGGCTGAGAGGTAAAGCAAGGGGGACTTGATGGTCCCCCTTGAACCCCCGGGC
>JBMCMJ010000359.1:0-2698 GCA_048615135.1 Pseudomonadota bacterium | reverse complement strand
GCCGGCGGCGACCGCGCGGCGGACCTGTTCGTCGTAGTCGGCGAGTGCCGGGCTCACCGCAACGGGCCAGGGCTCGTCGGCCGGTGCCACGCCGCGGATCGCCGCGGGCAGCGCGTCGAGTGCGGTCCGGCAGCGCTCGCGCGCGGTCTCCAGGTCGTCCCGTCCGGCCGGCAGCCGCTTGCCGTCGCGCATCACCTCGACCAGCAGCGGACGGCCGTCGAGTCGCTCGTCGGCGCGGGCGATCACGTCGCCGCCGTCCTGGCGGAACACCTGCTTGCGGCCCGGCAGCACGGGCTTGCCGGTGGCGAGCTTGAGCCGGCCGCGGCCGACATGGGCGCAGAGCTTGTAGGCGATATCGAGGGCGGGCACGTCGCGGGAGACGGCCATGTGGGTGCCGACGCCGAACCCGTCGATCGGGGCCCCTTGCCCGACCAGATCGGCGATCGCCGCCTCGTCGAGCCCACCGCTCGCGAAGATCTCGACCCGCTCGAGACCCGCGGCGTCGAGCAGCCGGCGGCTCCGTTCGGCAAGGTCGCCCAGGTCGCCCGAATCGAGCCGGACGCCGCGCACGCGGAACTCGTCGCCGAGCTCGCGGGCGAGGTCGATCACCTTCGCGACACCGTCGAGCGTGTCGTAGGTGTCGACCAGCAGGATCGTCTCCGGATAAAGGCCGGCGAAGCTGCGCAGGGCCGCCGCCTCGTCGTCGTGGGCCTGGACGAAGCTGTGCGCCATGGTGCCCGCCACCGCCACGCCGTAGCGCTGGCCGGCCAGCACGTTGGAGGTGGCGCCGACGCCGGCGATGTGAAAGGCGCGGGCCGCCTCCAGGGCCGCATCGATACCGTGGGCGCGGCGTGCGCCGAAGTCGACCACCTTGCGCCCGGCGGCGACGTGCACCACGCGCACGGCCTTGGAGGCGGCGAGCGTCGCCAGTTGGATCCGGTTCAGGACCAGGGTTTCGATCAGTTGGGCTTCCGGCAGTGGTGCCGTCACCTCGAGGATCGGCTCGCCGGCGAACACGGGCGTGCCTTCGGGCATTGCGTCGATGCGCCCGGAGAAGCGGAACCGGCCGAGCCAGTCGAGAAAGTCGTCGCCGAAGGTGGCGAGGCCGCGCAGATAGGCGAGGTCGTCCGCGCAAAAGTGCAGGCTTTCGAGGTCGTCGAGCAGCGTGCCGAGGCCCGCCGCGATCAGCAGGTTGCGTTCGGGCGGCAGCTTGCGGACGGCGAGGCTGAACGTCGCCGTGTCGGTCATGCCGCGGGCGACGTAGGCCTGCAGCATGGTGAGTTCGTAGAGATCGGTGAAGAGCGCCGGAGCGCCGCCGTTGCGGGTCATGGCTGTCTCCCGTTGCGCGTTTCGAGGTGGCGCCTGGGTGACGTTCCCGCAAGCCTCAGAAGCGGACCACGGCACCAACGAAGAAGCGGGTTTCCCGGTCCTGATCCAGCCGATCGGCCGGCCGGCCGGCCCACTGGCGGGCGACTTCGGGGGTGAGTGTCAGGTGCGTGCCGAGGTCGATGCGCGCCCCGAGCCCGGCCGAGCCGAGCACTTCCCATTGTTGACCGTCGCGGCGATCCGAGCGGTCGATGGCCGTGCCCCAATCGCCGAAACCGTAGAGCACGGCCCCCGAGTCGAACCGGGTGAGCGCCGACGTGTCCACCGTGCGGCGCAGCTCCAGCCGAGCCCCGTAGCCGGAATCGCCGGTGGTGTTGCCCGGGGAAAACCCGCGGCCGAGCCGCTCGCCGCCGAGGGCGAAGCGCTCCGAAGCGGGCAGCGGGTCGAACGCATACTGGAAGATCGCCTCGCCGAACAGCGACCAGCGGGTGGCACCGAGGCGCTGCAGCCGCTGCACGCCGCCGCCAACCAGGGTGAACGACGGCTCGGGTGCCCCCGGGCCCGAAATGCCGACCCGCGTCAGGCCGTCGATCGCCACACCCTGCCGCAGCCGCAGGTCGAGCAGGGATACACCACCCAGCCGGTCGGCCCGGTCGTAGGCGAGGCTTGGCGTGACCGTGAGCAGGCGGTCGCTCGACGTGCCGAGGCTTTGGTCCAGCAGGCGCGTCTCGGCCGTGCTGTCGCGATGATTGACGTCCAGCGACAGGAACAGGTTCTGCTGCCGACTGCGGATCACGGGCACTTCCAGGCCCACGCCGACATTGCTCTCGTCCTGAACCGAGACGAAGCCCGGCTGCAGCAGGCGGTCCAGGTCCGGCTTCGCCCGGGTGAGGTCGCCCTGTACGCGAAGCCGTGCCCCGTCGAGCCAGGTGTCGTCGAGTGCGCCGAGGGGCAGGGTGATGCCGAGCCGGCCGAACCAGAGCCGTGGATCGTCGAGCGCCGCGGCGCCGAGAAAGTCCAGCTGCTCGCCCAGGCCCGCGAGATTGCTCAGCGAGAACCCGCCGCGCGCGACCCAGGGCCCGTAGAGCCGCGAGTTGCGGTTGTCGACCAGAAGAAAGCCTTCGAGCGGCTTCGAGACGACGTTGGCCGTGAGGTTGGCGGCGCCGAAGGTGGTGGGCGACGGCTCCAGGATCGTCTCCAAGGATCCGCCGAGGGTATCGCGCGCGAGCAGGACGCCGCGCTCCAACGTGGCGAGTTCGAGGGGGCGCTTTGCGGCCGCCGGGGCCAGCAGCCGCGCGACCACGGCCCGGTCGCGCGCGTTGCCGCCAGTGGTCGTCAGCTGGTCGACGAAGCCCTCGATCACCTGGATGCG
>JBMCMJ010000358.1:0-2699 GCA_048615135.1 Pseudomonadota bacterium | reverse complement strand
GGCGGCCTCATCGCCCTCGACAACTGCTTTTGGGGCGGTGCTGTGGCCGATCCCATGGACAAGGACCGCCAGGTCCGGGCTCTGCGCGAGACCGTCGCCCGCTGCCGCGACGACCAGGGCCTTGCCATGACCCTCGTCCCGATCGCCGACGGCCTGTTACTGGTGCGCAAACGTCCGGCGGGCTGACCAACGGAACCTTCCGGACGCCTTTCGCACATGTCACCTGCCCGCGACACACCGCGAACCGATCGGGCTGTCGCGCGCTCCGTACGACGGCGATCCCGGGTGGTCCGCGCCCGTCAGCGGGTCTCCGCCGTCGCTTCCGGCGCCGCAACGCCGCGTCGGGCGGCCTGGACCTCCGGATCGGGGACGGGGCTCGCTTGGAGGAGGGTTCGCGTGTAGGCGGCCTCGGGATTTCGGAAAACCCGTTCGGTTGGTCCCTCCTCGACCACCCGGCCTCGATGCATCACGAGGACGCGATCGGCCAGCTCGCGTACGACGGGCAGATCGTGGGCGATGAACAGGTAGGACGGGCCGAGGCGGTCGCGGAGCCGGCGCAGCAGGTCGATGACCTGTGCCTGGATCGAGACGTCGAGGGCCGAGACCACCTCGTCGCAGATGACGATCTCGGGCTCCAGGGCCAGCGCGCGGGCGATCGCCATGCGCTGGCGCTGACCGCCGGAGAACTGCTCCGGGTAGCGGTGCGCGTGCTCGGCGCCGAGGCCGACCTGCTCCAACAGCTCGACGATAAGGTCGCGCCAGCGCGCCCGGGGCATCACGTCGCGATGGATGAGCCAGGGCTCGCTCACGATCCGCGCGACCGTCATGCGCGGGTTCAGCGACGCGAACGGGTCCTGGAAGACGACCTGGACCCGCCGTCGGTATCGTTTGAGGGCGGCACCCTCCAGGCCGAACACATCGGTGTCGCGAAATCGGGCGCTGCCTGCCGTGGGGGGTTCGAGGCGCAGCAGCGTGCGGGCGAGCGTCGACTTGCCGGAGCCCGACTCGCCGACGATCCCCAGGGTCTCGCCCGCCCCGAGTTCGAAGCTCACGCCGTCGAGCGCGCGGACCACCTCCCCGGTCCGCCGGCGCAGCAGCCCTTTGGTGACGGGGAAGTGTTTGGTGAGGTTGCGGACGTCGAGCAGCGGGGCCCCGGTCACCGCCGAGGCGGCGATGGCGAGATTATTCTGCGCGGCGACGACCAGGCGCGGGAGCATCGGGCGCCCCAGCGCATCCGTGCCCAGGACGTAGAGCCAGCCCTGCTCGAGCGAAAAGGGCGGCAGCTTCCGGGCGCGCAGGTTCATGTCGTCGGCGGCATCGCCCAAAAGCCAGCGGCCGCCCACGGCGCAGGCCAGCACCAGGACGAGGAAGAGGACGGCCGCCGTCGCGATCTTGTCCCGCCACAGAAGGCCGAGCATGCGCGCGAGACCTCCCCGCTGCATGGGCACCGTCGCGTCAGTCATCGCGCACCCGCGGGTCGAGGACGGCGTAGGCGACGTCGACCAGGATGTTCATGAGGAAGATGAGGGCGGCGGTCACGAGGATGGCCGCCTGGATGACCGCGAAGTCGCGCTGCACGATGGCGTCGGTCATGAGCTTGCCGACCCCCGGCAGGCCGAACACCGTCTCGACGATGACCGCGCCGTTGATGATCCCCGCGGCCTGATCGCTGGCGACCGTGACCACCGGCAGCATCGAGTTGCGCAGCGCATGGGCGAAGACGATGCGCCGTTTGCGGATCCCGCGCGACTGCGCCGTCTTGACGTAGGGGGCGTGGAGCGCCGTCACCATGGCACCGCGCACGACCTGGACGAGCAGGCCCATCGGTCGAACGAGGAGCACCGCCACCGAGCCGATCAGAATGGCGAGGCCGACGGCACTCGCCATGGCCAGCGCCGCGAGCGTCAACGAGACCGGCAGGGCCTCGAGCACCATCTCCAGCGCCGGTCGGTCGGTGCGGATCGAGGTGCCGAGATCGAACCGGACGAGGTCGGAAAGGAAGCGGCCGAACTGTTCGACGAGCGGATCGTCGAAGCCGTGCTTCTCGCGGAACTCTTCGCGCGCCTCGAGCGAGGCGTCGATGGGCAGGTAGAGGTCGGTAGGATCGCCCGTCAGCCGCGCCAGAAAGAACACCAGGACGACGAGGCCCAGGAGCGAAATCAGGCTGTAGAGCGATCGGCGGCCGACATAGGCACCCACGATGCGACCCCCGCGGCCGGCGGACCCGCGCCGCTCCGGTGGCGGCGCGGGTCGCAGACGATCAGTTGAAGGTGATCTGACCGAGCTGCAGCTCGCTGTTGGTGGAGATCGACGGCGTGAAGGTGATCCGCGGGCCCACCCGGGTGTAGCCCACCATGTGGAACATCATCACGTCGGCGATGATCTCCTCGTTGATCCGCCGGAAGGCCTGCTGCCAGAGGGAGCGCCGTTCCTCGCCGATCGCCACCGTCGCGGCCTCGATGAGCCGATCCACCTCCGGATCGCAGCTCGTCGATTGCGCCCCGTCGCAGTGGTACTTGAAGAAGACGGTGAACACGGCATCGCCGTTGTTGTTGTCGTGCTGCGCCTCGTGCAGCGACGGCGGGCGGTCCTCGGCGAACGGCTTGGTGAAGATGTCGACCCAGGTGCCGACCTCGTTCATCTCGAGCCGCACGTTGAAGCCGACGTCCTGCAGCATGGCCATGATGGCCTCGGCCGCC
>JBMCMJ010000357.1:0-2713 GCA_048615135.1 Pseudomonadota bacterium | reverse complement strand
GCGGTGGCGCTCGCCTGGGAGCGGGAGTTGACCGAGGCCCTGGGCCTGTCCGACCGCCGGGCCCTCGACCGGGTGCTGCACAAGCTCGATCGCGCCCTCGACCGGCTCGAGCGGTAGCCCGGCTCGCACTCAGCTGAGGTCGATCGCGTGCGCCTTCAGGTCGTCCAGCCGGCAGATCTCGAGGGTGCGGCGATGCGTGCTCCGCAGCAGCACGCGGGGCGCCTTGCCGGCGTCGAGCGCTTCCTGCCAGCGGGCGGCGCACAGGCACCACCGATCGCCCGGCCGCAGCCCGGCAAAGCCGAATTCCGGGCGCGGCGTCGAGAGGTCGTTGCCGCGACTACGACTGAAGGCGAGGAACGCCTCGGTCATCACCGCGCACACGGTGTGGCAGCCGCGGTCCTCCGACCCGGTGTTGCAGAAGCCGTCCCGGTAGAAGCCTGTGAGCGGATCCCGCGAGCAGCCCTCGAGGGGCTCTCCCAGCACGTTCACGCTCGCCGCACGCTCGACCTCGAAGTCCATCGATGGTTCTCCCTTCCTCTCGGCGGGCCTGCCATGCCGGCGTCGACGCCGTGTCGGCGGACGACTAGGCTCGGCCCTGCAACATCCGGAGTCGCCATGTTCGACCTTGCTGATCTGGAGCAGGCCGCAGAGCTCGTCCACCGCTTCCTCCCCCCGACCCCACAATATCGCTGGCCGTTACTCGCCGAGGCGAGCGGCGTCGACCTCTGGGTCAAACACGAGAATCACACGCCGACGGGCGCGTTCAAGGTGCGCGGCGGGCTCGTCTACATGCACGACCTGCGCCGTCGCCGGCCGGAGGTCGGGCGCATCGTCACCGCCACCCGCGGCAATCACGGCCAGAGCCTCGCCCTGGCCGGCGCCCTGGTGGGGATCGAGGTCGTCATCGTCGTGCCGCAGGGCAACAGCCCCGAAAAGAACCGCGCCATGCAGGCGTTCGGCGCCACGTTGGTCGAGCACGGCGCGGACTTCGATGCGGCGCGCGAACACGCGGCGACCTTGGCCGAGGCGACCGCCGGCTTCATGGTTCCCTCCTTCGACCATCTGCTGGTGCTGGGGGTCGCGACCTACGCGCTCGAACTCTTCCGCGCGGTCGCGGACCTCGATGCCGTCTACGTCCCGATCGGCATGGGCTCCGGGATCTGCGGCCTGATCCGGACGCGGGACCTGCTCGGGTTGTCGACCGAGATCGTGGGCGTCGTCGCCGAAGGGGCACCGGCCTATCGCCTGTCGCTGGAGCAGGGGCGGATCGTGGCGACCGAGGCGGCACGCACCTTCGCCGACGGCATGGCCTGCAGGGTTCCGCATCCGGAGGCGTTCGCCCTGATCCGCGACGGCGCCGCGCGGATCGTCGCGCTCGACGAACGCGAGATCGCCGATGCGATCCGCCTCTATTTCGAGGCTACGCACAACGTCGCCGAGGGGGCGGGTGCCGCCCCGCTCGCCGGCCTTCTGCGGGAGCGCGAGGCCATGCGGGGCAAACGTGCGGCCGTCGTGCTCTGCGGCGGCAACATCGACAGCGACAAGTTCCGCGAAGTCCTGGCGGGCGGCGTGCCGGCGCCGTTCTGAGCGCCGGACGAACGAGCGGAAGTCTGCATGTCCGATCGCGCCTCGGCCGCTGCCGGCAGTCTCGCAAAAGCCGGGGTGGCACGCGAACACGTGGTGATGCTGGCAGTCGTCACCCTGCTGTGGGGCCTCAACTGGCCGGCGCTCAAGGTGGCGCTCGTCGCCTTCGAGCCCTGGACGTTCCGCGCCGTCGTGCTGGTGGTGTCGAGCCTGACCCTGTTTCTGATCGGCCGCGCCCTCGGCCACCGCTGTCGTCTGCCTCGCCGGCTCTGGCGGCCGATCCTCGTGCCGGCGGCCATGGTGACCGGCTGGCACGTCTGTTCGGCGTTCGGCGTGAGCGAGCTCGGCGGCGGGCGGGCGGCGATCATCGCGTTCACCATGCCACTGTGGGCGGCGCTGATCTCCGTCTGGTGGCTCGACGAGCGGCTCGATCCCCGGCGCATCGGCGCCCTGTCGCTCGGGCTGCTCGGCCTCGGCCTCCTCATGGCGGGCGACGTCGCCAGGATGCAGGCGGCACCGGCCGGCGTGTTGTTGATGCTCGCGGCGGCACTCTCCTGGGCGATCGGCACGGTTGCGACCAAGGCGACGGCCTGGGGCCTCTCGGCGATCGTCCTGACCGCCTGGCAACTCGCGCTCGGCGCCGTGCCGATCGTGATCGTGGCGCTCGTGCGGGGTGCGCCGACCGGCATCGGCGACGCGGATCTCTGGGCCTGGACCGGGGCCGTCTACAGCACGTTCGTCGCCATGGTGGTCTGCTTCTGCGCGCACATCCGGCTGGTCACGCTGCTGCCGGCGACGGTCGCGGCGATCGGCATCATGGCCATTCCGGTGGTCGGTCTGTTCGCCTCCGCCCTGTTGCTCGGCGAGCCCGTGGGGTCGGCCGAGCTGGCGGCTCTCGCCCTGGTGGTCGGCGGGCAGGCCGTCCTGTTTCTCGCACCCAAGGGAGCACGTCGATGAGTCTCGGCATCCTCTATACGACGATCGATAGCCTGGAGGCGGCGCGTAGCTTGGCTGCGGCCGTCGTCGACGCGGAACTCGCCGCCTGCGTCAACCTGATCCCCGGCATGCATGCCATTCACCGCTGGGGCGGCGAACGCCACGAAGACATCGAAATCGTCGTTCTGATGAA
>JBMCMJ010000356.1:0-2729 GCA_048615135.1 Pseudomonadota bacterium | reverse complement strand
CCCGGCAGCATGAGGATCGAGGGGGCCATGGCTCTGCTCCAAGAGAGGCACGTCGATGGGCCCGACCCGATAGCGTGCTTGACAATCGCGGTCCAGGCTTAGGGCGCACGCCTGCCGGGAACCGCCGCACGGCTCCGACGTTCTCTTCGGTGGGCCGTGATGCGACGGCCAGCGGGAGAACCCTCATGCGTAACCTCAGCCTGATCGCCGGACTGGCCGCCCTGGCCATCGCCGGCTCGCTGCCGGTGACGAGCATCGCTCAGGAAGACGACTGGAGCCTGATGACCGCCACGCCCGAGGAAGGCTTCGCCCTGGCCGTCCAGCTGGCCCGCAAGGCCGTGACCACCATCCAGACGGACAAGGAGGTGTTGGTGCCACTGCGCCCGGCCTATGCCAACGACCCCGCCATGCTGATCGATGCCGCGGAGGTCGTGGGGGTCTATTTCGATACGGTGGCCGCGGCCAACGACTACTGGCGCACCGACTGAGGCTGCAGCCTGCGGCGGTGCGTGCTACCTGCGGGGCGTGCGCAGTCGCCGTCTCGGAGCCTCGTGATGTCGTCATCGGCCGTCCTGCTCGACGTCGACGCGCTGCGGCGCGAGCGGGCGCGCTGGGCGGTACTGGATGCCTCCTGGGTCTACCCACGCCTCGCCGCTCCCGGCGTGGATGTCCGCGCCGCCTATCGCCGAGCGCATTTGCCGGGCAGCCTCTTTTTGGATCTGGAAGCCCTGATGGATCCGGCCGATCGGCTGGATCCCGCGGTGCCGTCGCTGGCGCCGCCATCGGCCGCGACGCTTTGGGCGGCACTGGGCGGCGCCGGCATCGGCCGTGCGCAGCCGATCGTCGTCACCGACATGGAGGGCGGCACCGCCACCGCTCCGCTCGCCCGCTGGGCGCTGCTGGATGCGGGCTTCGGCGAGGTGCGGCTCCTGGATGGCGGCACGCCGGCTTGGCGGGAGGCCGGCTTCGACCTGGTCGAGGACGCGCCCACCATGGTCGCCGGACCGCGCAGGCCCGCCGGAGGCGGAGGCAGAAGCGGAGGCAGGGACGGACGCTTCGTCACCACGGCCGAGACGGCTCGGGCCGTTTTCGGCGAGGCGCCCGACCTCGTGGTGGATGCCCGCTTCGTGGCGAGCAACGCCGGCATTCTGCCGGAGCGCTATGCCGAGATGGTCCTTCCGACCGGTGCCGTGCTGCGCCCCGGCGAGGTGCTGGAGGATCGGGGCCTCGGCCAGCGCTTTCGCCCGGCGGCTGCGATCCGCGAACTCGCCACCGCTCGGGGCATCGGCCCCGGACCCGTGATCGTCACCTGCCATTTCGGCGTCGGCGCCGCCGTGGTGGCGACGGCGCTCGAACTCGCGGGCTACGGGGACGTACGGGTCGACCGGTTCTCCCTGCTCGGCTGGGCGCGCGCTCAGGCGGCCGGGTAGAGCCAGGGCTTGCCGAGCTTCTGCTTCGCCTCGAAGCCTTCGATGGTCGGGCGCTTGGTAAGCGTCAGGCCGACCGAGTCGAGACCTTCCAGCAGGCGATGCCGGCCGAACTCGTCGATCTCGAAGGGCAGTTCGCGATTGCCGCGGGGGCGCACGATGACCTTGCGCTCGAGGTCGACGGTGAAGGTCGGGTCCTCGGCGTTCTCCGCCTCCTCCATCAGCGCGTCGATCTCCTCCTGCGGCAACACGATCGGCAGGATGCCGTTGTTGAAGCAGTTGTTGTAGAAGATGTCGGCGAACGACGGCGCGATCACGCAGCGGATGCCGAAGTCGAGCAGCGCCCAGGGCGCGTGCTCGCGCGACGAGCCGCAGCCGAAATTGGCGCCGGCGAGCAGGATCTCGGCATTGCGGTATTTCGGCTGGTTGAGCACGAACTCGGGCCGCTCGCCACCTTCGGGGAAGTAGCGCAGCTCCTCGAACAGCGCGGCCCCGAGGCCGGTGCGCTTGATGGTCTTCAGGTGCTGCTTGGGGATGATCGCGTCGGTGTCGACGTTGATCATCCGCAACGGTGCGGCGACGCCCGTCAGGCTCTTGAACGGCTGCACGGCGATGGTTCCCCGATACCTTCGATGATGGACGCAAGGACGTAGCAATCCATGAGCCATTTGACCAGCGTCGGCGGCGAGACCCCGGCGCCGGTCCCGCGCCCTCGTCGACGATCACGGTGCTCGGGAAATTTGTCATAATACGGGATATCCCCTGCCAACCGCCTGTCCGACAACGAAACCCGACCCCGACAGTTCGTTTCGTAGAATCGCGTTTTCGCGCGCACCTCGGTCATCGGCCACGCGCCCGAACAGCCGCGGCAACGGTAGCAGATATAGCTCTAAATTCCTAGATCGACGCCCGTCGCGCTCGGCGATCTCGGTCAGGGTTGCCAGCCAGGGCTCGGGCGGCAGATGCACCTGCCGCCGAATGCGGAAGAAGGTTTCCACCGCCGTGCGACGGGCGCCCAGCGCTTCGGCGAGGTCGGTGATCGTCTTCCCGTTGCTGCCGGCCGCCGCCTTCAGCGCGTCGAACCGCTTCGCGAGGACGGCAAGGTGGCGCTCGCCGAGGCCGGAGTTCGGGTTGATGTCGTGGGCGTCGAGGGTCTCGGCTGCGATGCCGCCCCGCTCGGCCCGGATCGATGGCTGCCGGCCGTGGCCGAGGATCTGCGCAACTTGGGCGTGGGCGACAGGCTCGCCGTCAGGCGTCTTGGACGCGCACGAAGTGGCCGGGGGCGTGCTCGCGGAAGGGGCG
>JBMCMJ010000355.1:0-2733 GCA_048615135.1 Pseudomonadota bacterium | reverse complement strand
GGTGTCGGGCCGCCCATCACGTTGACACTATCCCGTTCCGTCTCTCGAATACCGCCGCTCGTAAAACACTTGGGATAACGATGGCGGATCACTACGACCAAGCTGGGGTCGATCGCCTGTACGCGGCGATCTGGGGACCGAATATTCATTACGGCGTCTATACGACGGGCGAGGAGAGCATCGACGAGGCGGCCGTGGCGGCGACCGAACGGATGGCCACCCTCTTGGCGCCGCCCGAAGGTTGCCGGCTTTTGGAGGTGGGCTGCGGCTACGGTACGACGGCACGCTACCTCGCCGAGCACTGGGGCTGCCACGTGTTGGCGACCAACGTCTCGAAGCGGCAACTCGAGCGCTGCCGCGCGCAAACCGCCGAGCCACTCGCCCGCGGCCGGCTTGCCTTCGCCGAAGCCGACTACCACGCCCTGCCCTATCCAAATGCCTCCTTCGACGTCTGGTGGTGCCAGGAGGCGATGGTCCACGCCGAGGATCGGCCGCGGGTGCTGGCCGAAGCGTTCCGCGTGCTGCGGCCGGGCGGCCGGGCCGTCGTCTCGGACCACGTCTTCTGGCACGAGCGCCTGACCGCCGACGAGCTGGCCATGGTGCAGGCGCGCTACGCCGGGACGGTGCTCGCGAGCCCGGCCGACTACCGGGCGATGCTTCTGGCCGCGGGCTTCGAGGTGGTGGCGCACCACGACTGGCAGGCCCATGCGACGACGCATCGCCGCAACGTGCTGGCGCGGCTCGAAGCGCTCCGGGACGAGCTTGCCCGCGACGTGGATGCGGCCACGCTCGAGGTGACCCACACCGCCTGGACCGCATGGGCCGCCCTCGCCGAAGAGGGCAAGCTCAGCTTCGATTTCTTCCTCGCGCAGAAGCCGGAGGACGCGTGATGGACGAGACCCTGCACCAGGCGATCGCCCGCGTACCGCAATTGCGGGGCAAGGACCCCGAGCACCTGCAGCCGGTGCGGCTCGGCGGCCTCACCAACCTCGTCTATCACCTGCAGCCGGATGGCGAGGACGTGGTCCTGCGCATTCCGGGCAAGGGCACCGAGGCCTATATCGACCGGGCGGTCGAGGCGCACAACGCGAGGGCGGCGGCCGCCGCCGGGGTCGGTGCGGAGGTGCTGTTCGTCGACGACCGCGACGGGCTCATGCTGCTGCGCCACCTGCCCGGCCGGACCATGTCGCCCGCCCTGTTCCAGGAGGACGACGCCGCCGTCGAGCGCGCGGGCGTCGCTTTGGCGCGCATGCATCGCTCGGGCGAGGCGTTCCGCTTTCGCTTCGAGCTGTTCGCCATGATCGACGACTATCTGAAGGTGCTGGCCGATCTGCCGATCACCCTCCCGGAAGGCTACGACGACCTCGTCCGCGAGGCCGAGGCGATCCGCGAGGCGCTGGCCGCCGCTCCCGAGGCACTCGTCCCCTGCCACTGCGATCCTTTGTGCGAGAACTTCCTCGACGACGGGACGCGCATGGCCATCGTCGACTGGGAATATTCCGGCATGAACGAGCCGAGCTGGGACGTGGGCGACCTTGCGGTCGAGGCCGGGCTGAGCGAGGCCCAGGAACAGCGCCTGCTCGCCGCCTATCTCGACCGTGCGCCGACCGCCGCGGAGCACGGCCGGATGGTGTTGGCCAAGGCATCCTGCGACATCCTCTGGACCCTCTGGGGCCTGATCCAGCACGGCAACGACAATCCGGCCGACGATTTCTGGGCGTACGCGACCAACCGCATGGAGCGGGCGCGCACGCTGATGGCGAGCCCGGTGTTCGCCGACGGCCTCGCCGCGGTCCGGCGAGGCTGAGCGGCGGTCACGCGACCGTCACGGCCTTGCGGCACGTTCCCGATCCCTGGCACCTTCGCGCCCTGGGAGGCACTGCGTATGCACGATGATCCGAGACGGCCCGACTGGGTGGAAGCCGAACTGCAGGACAGCTTCGACGAGGAGCTGGAACTCGAGTTCGACGACCGCCGGATCGCGCGGGAACTGCGCACCATCAAGCAGCTGAAACATCCCTCGGAGATCGACCGGCGGACCTATTTCGGCGAGCTGTTCCGCCTGCAGGCGGAGCTGGTGAAGCTGCAGGACTGGGTCGAGCACACGGGCTACAAGCTGGTTGTGCTGTTCGAGGGGCGCGATGCCGCCGGCAAGGGCGGGGTGATCAAGCGGATCACCCAGCGTCTCAACCCACGCACGGCACGGGTGGTGGCGCTGCCGGCCCCCTCCGATCGCGAAAAGACCCAGTGGTACTTCCAGCGCTACGTGCCGCACCTGCCGGCCGCGGGCGAAATGGTGCTGTTCGACCGCTCCTGGTACAACCGCGCCGGGGTCGAGCGGGTGATGGGCTTCGCCACGCCCGACCAGGTCGAGGAGTTCTTCCGCGACGTGCCCGAATTCGAGCGGATGCTGGTCCGCTCGGGCATCAAAGTGGTGAAATACTGGTTTTCCATCACCGACCAGGAGCAGCAGCTGCGCTTCCTCATGCGCATCCACGACCCGATGAAGCAGTGGAAGCTCTCGCCGATGGACCTGCAGTCGCGGGTGCGCTGGGAACAGTACACCAAGGCCAAGGAGGACATGTTCGACCGGACGAACATCGCCGAAGCGCCCTGGTACATCGTCGAGGGCAACGACAAGAAGCGCGCCCGGCTGAACTGTATCCATCACCTGTTGCAGCAGGTGCCCTACAGCGAGGTGCCGTACACGCCGATCAACCTGCCCGAGCGGGT
>JBMCMJ010000354.1:0-2742 GCA_048615135.1 Pseudomonadota bacterium | reverse complement strand
TTGCCCGAGCCGACCTATGCCACGGCGCATCGCTGGCGCTACGCACTCGCCGCCGAGCCCGTGGGCGAACCCTGCCTCTACGACCGTTCCGGCCTCGTCGCCTGCGGCGACTGGTGCCTTGGCGGGCGGATCGAGGCGGCATTCCTTTCCGGGCTCGCCGCCGCCGGCCGGGTCATGAACGGGGCGATCGACGCAGCGCGCGCCTAAGCGAAGACGAACGCGTGGATCATGGCGCCGGCGAGCGACACGACCACGCAGGCGGTGAGCGGGATGCGCAGGAGCGGGTACCAGCCGGGCGCGAGGTCCTCGCGCACCAGCCGGAGGTCGACCCAGACGACCAGCAGAAATGCCAGGATCAAGGCCGGATATTGCCAGGGAAACGGGCCGAGCACGCCGAACCATGCGATCAGGGGCGGTACGACCGACTGGCCGAGCACTCGCGCCATCCGGCGCGGATCGCCGGCCTTCACGATCCCGAGCCCCCATTGCACGCCGCCCATGAAGCTCGCGATGGCGAGGCCGTAGCCGATCAGGGCGTTGTGCAGGAACGGCGCGTAGGCCGGTGGCAGGAGCCAAAGTGCCACCGTGGGCAGCACGAACGGGATCAGGCCGGCAAAGCCGAGCACGCTCGCGGCGCGGGGGATGGCAGTAGGCACGGCGGGATCGGACATGGGTCACCTGACGACGTTGCGGGCGCTGGAGCATAGTTCGCAGCGTGCCGACTGTCCCCCGCGAGTCCGACGGCGCAGCCGTCGGTCAGGGGGTTCCAGGGGGACCGAAAGTCCCCCTGGCGGCGCTGTTCCGGCCTTGGCGATCCACTTCCAGCACCGCCTCGACCAGCGCGTCGAGCGCGTCGACCACCGGCACGCCGTAGCGCAGGACGTCGACGGCGAGGGAGAACTCGGTGCAGGCGACGAGCAGCGCATCGGCGCCGTCGGCCACGAGGTCGGCCGCCGCGAGCGCCAGCATCTGCCGGGCTTCGGGGTCGTCGGCGCGCCGCTTGAAGCCGCGCAGCGCCTGCATGACCTCCGGCTGACGCGCCGGGTAGAGCAGGTCGAGGCCGTGGGTGCGGAGCGGTGCCTCGTAGAGTTGCACGTTGCCGAGCGCGGTCGAACCCAAGAGACCGATCCGCCCGCCCGGCGGAACGCGGGCCGCGAGGCTCGCCGCGGCGAGGCGCACCATGTCGAGCAAGGGGATGGCGACCGCGTCGCGGATCGCGGCGGCATAGGCGTGGGCCGTGTTGCAGGGCATGGCGAGAGCGGTGGCGCCCATGGCCTCCAGGCGCTTCGCCATGGCGACCAGGACCGGCTCGGGGCTCGGGCCCTTGCCCTCGACCAGGGCCGCGATCCGCGAAGGGACCTGGGTGTTGCAGTCGACCAGGAGCGGGACGTGGTCGGCGTCGTCCCTGGCCGGCGTGCGGGCGATCAGCTTCTGCATGAGGAGCACGGTGGCTTCCGGGCCCATGCCGCCGAGCACGCCGATCACCGGCCGCTGGCTCAACGCACCGCCTCGGCCAGAAGCTTGTCGTAGCCGAACAGTGCGGCCGCCCCGCCGGTGTGCAGGAAGACGACCCGCTGGCCCTTCGTGAGCCGGCCCTTCCGGCAGTAGTCGATCAGCCCGGCCGCCGCCTTGCCCGAATAGACCGGGTCCAAAAGGATCCCCTCGGTGCGGGCGAAGAGCCGGATCGCGTCCAGCGTGTCCTGGCGCGGGATGCCGTAGCCCTCGCCCACGTAGTCGGTGTCGGCCACCACGTCGGCCGGCTCGACGAGCCCCTTCAGCCCGAGCTTGTCGGCGGTCGCGCTCGCCAGCTTCAGGACGTTCGCCTCCTGGGTGGCCTTGGGTGCCCGAACGCCGAAGCCGTGCAGCCGCATCGAGCTGTGGATCGCCTTCAGCCCGACCACCAGCCCCGCCTGGGTGCCGGCGCTGCCGGTGGCGTGGATCAGCACGTCGACGTCGAGGCCCAGATCGTTCGCCTGCTGCGCCAGTTCCATCGCCGCGTTGACGTAGCCGAGTGCGCCCGTCGGATTGGAGCCGCCGCCGGGAATGGCGTAGGGCCGACGGCCCTCGGCGCGCAGGCGTTCGGCCACGGCCACGAGTTCCGCGTTCATATCGAGTCCGCCCGGCCGCTCCTCGGTGGTGGCCCCGTGCAGGTGGTCGAGCAGCACGTTGCCGTTGTGGCGGTAGTTCGGCTCGGTCGAGCCTGTGCGGTCCTCCAGCAGCAGATGGCAGGCCATGCCGAGGCGCGCCGCCGCCGCCGCCGTCTGCCGCGCGTGGTTCGACTGGGTGGCCCCCTGGGTGAGGACGATGTCGGCCCCCTCGGCCACCGCCTCGGCCATCAGATAGTCGAGCTTGCGGGTCTTGTTGCCGCCCGTGGAAAGCCCCGTGCAGTCGTCCCGCTTGATCCAGATCTCCGGCCCGCCGAGCTCGGCCGACAACCGCGGCAGGGGTTCGAGCGGCGTCGGCAGATGGGCGAGACGGAGGCGGGGAAAGCGGGCGAGGTTCATGGGTCACTCCGGAAAAGACGGCCGGACGGGCTCGACGGGCCCGTGCCTCGCCTTAGGATGCGAGCGCAACGGCGCGTTGGGAAGATGCGGGCTCGGGCAGTGCACCGACGTCGGCAGCAAGCGCGCTTCACGAGGGAGGAACGCGCTTGGACATTACGACCTGCGGCTCGGTGCCGTCGCGCCGCGCACCCGAAAAATGGTTCACGGGCACCGTCTGGCAGGACCCGCTCGCCGAGGC
>JBMCMJ010000353.1:0-2804 GCA_048615135.1 Pseudomonadota bacterium | reverse complement strand
CCGTGAAGCCGCCGGCCCTGCCCCCGCCCCGCACCCCCAGCGCGGCGGGCGTGCCCGTCGCGCCGGAAGCCGAGCCCAAGACCCCCGCCATGGAACGGGTCGCCCCCTCCACCCTGGAGGCGGCCCAGGCCGCGTTCAAGGCGCTCGCCACCTCCCAAAGCCTCGAGATCACCTCCTTCCACGACGAGGGCACCGGCCGCTACGTCGTCCGCGTCGCCGACCGCGACAGCGGCCGCGTCCTCATCCAAACGCCACCCGACGACCTCCTGCGCTTTCTCGCCTCGGCACCGTCGCTCGATCCGCCGCCCACGCTGATCGACGCCTGAGGACCCCGCCATGACCGACGCCATCTCCTCGTCTCTCGGCAACCTGACCATCGATCCCAGCACCAACAAGGCGCGGATGAGTTCGATGAGTTCGGGGCTCGACACCGAGGCCCTGATCGGCGCCATGGTCGACGCCAAAAAAATCCCCGCCGTCCGCTTCGAACAGAAGATCGAGGTCGGCGAGGCCAAGGTCCTGGCCTACGAGGAGTTGCAGGGTGCGCTCACCGCCATGCAATCCGCCCTCGAAGGCCTGCGCAACCCGCCCGGCCTGATGGGCGCCGACGAGAACCTGTTCGAACGCAAGGACGCCTATTTCAGCTCCAACACCACCACTCCGCCGGAAACGCTCCTCGGCATCCAGGCGACCAACGCGGCCGATGTCGGCAGCTTCGATCTCCGCATCGGCGGCCTCGCCACCTCCCACAAGGTGATGTCCAACGCGGTGGCCGACCCTTCCGCCCTCGGCCTTGCCGCCGGCACCCTCACCCTCGGCCTCGGCAGCGGCACCACCGCCGACATCGCCGTCGACGACACCACCACCCTGAGCGGCCTGCGCGACGCCATCAACGCCCAGCGCGACACGACCGGCGTCAGCGCCTCGATCCTGAAAGTGAGCGACACCGAACAGCGCCTCGTGCTGGCGGGTCAGGAGACGGGCCTCGACCAGACCATCACCGTCGCCGGCGACGCCGCCAATCTGACGGTGCTCGGCTTCGCCGATCCGGCCAACGAGTTGCAGGCCGCCGCCAACGCCGAGTTCTGGGTCGACGACATCGCCGTCGAGCGCCCGACCAACACCATCACCGACCTCTACGACGGCCTGACCATCGACCTCTACCAGGCGGAACCCGGCACCACGGTCACCGTCGAAGTCGAGGCGAACTATGCGGAGGCCCGTGAGCAGGTTCAGACCTTCGTCGACGCCTACAACGACCTGCGCGACTTCATCGATCAGCAGACCGCCGTCGGCGAGACGGGCGACGTCGACAAGCTGGCGGCCCCCCTCTTCGGCGACAGCGTGCTGCGCAGCCTCACCCAGTCGCTCGGCCTCGAGCTCGGCTCGGCCGTCCAGGGCCTCGGCGCCGACGCCCCCTCGACCCTGGGGGAGCTCGGCATCACCCTCGAGCGCGACAACCGCCTGAAGCTGGATACCGCCAAGCTCGACGAGTTGCTGCTCACCGACCCCAAGGCCGTGCGCCGGGTGTTCGAGTTCGACGCGACGATCGACAACCCCGATCTCGCCATCTACGACCGCCCGAACAGCCTGCCGTCCAACGCCTTCACCGTCGAGAAGGTGGGTGCCGACTGGATCCTCGACGACGGCACCGACACCATCACCCTGGAGGCCAGCGGCAGCACGTTGAAGGCGCCGGGCGACAGCCCCTATGCCGGGCTCACCATGTTCTACGTCGGCGCGGCCGATCCGACCGCCCCCATCACCATCCAGGCCACCCAGGGCATCGCCGACCGGCTCTACAACGTCATCGAGAACGCGACAGGCGTCGTCGATGGCACCCTCGCCGAGGCGATCGAGAGCACCGAGGGCCAGATCGAGACGTGGCAAGAGGACATCGACCGCATCAACGAGCGGGCCGACGCCTATCGCGAGGTGTTGATCGAGCGATTCGGCCGCTTGGAAACCGCTCTTTCACTTTCGGAGTCCATGCTGAACCAGATCCGCACGCAGACCGACGCGATGTTCGCTTCGGACTGACGGCGGCCGGAGCAGAGGAACGGCGATGTACGCGGCCAATCCCAGGGATCGAGCCACCCGAGCCTATGCGGAGGGTGCGGCCACGCTGCCGCCCGCCGCCGTGCTCGTGCAGGTCCACGACGGCATGGTGGCCAAGCTTCTGGAAGCGCGCGCCGCCATCCACGACGACCGCATCGAGGACCGGCTCAATGCCAGCCTCAAGGTTGCGGCGGTGGTCGAGGCGCTGCACCACGCCCTGGACACCGAGCAGGGTGGCGAGATCGCCGCCAACCTCGGCCAACTCTACGCGTATTTCATCCGCCGCATCCAGGCGCTCAACCTGCGCAACGACCCGGCGATCTGCGACGAACTGGTGGCGCGCCTGCGCGAGTTGCGCGAGGCCTGGGCCGCGGCCGCCAGGGGCGACGTGGCGCCGGCGGTCGACATGAGCGCCCTTTCTGCCTGACCCGCTTCAGTTCGCTGGGCGCATGTCCGCGCAATAGTCGTGGTCCTCGGGCTTGGCCCGCGGCGTGAACCACACATAGTCGTAGGGCCAATTCTCGTCCGGCACCGAGGTCCACGCCGCGCGCACCTCGATCAACCCGACGCTCACCACGTCGGCCTCGGCGCGCAGGTGCTGCAATGGCACCGGAACGCCCCGCACCTTGTCCGCATGGGCATTGCCGGTAATCAGCACGCCCTTGCCCGAGCCCGCCAGGGTGGCAAGCCGTTCCGCCATCCGCGCGTCACGCGCCCGTTGCACGTCGACCATCCGCGCCGCTGCA
>JBMCMJ010000352.1:0-2822 GCA_048615135.1 Pseudomonadota bacterium | reverse complement strand
TGACGGCTCTGCCGTCAGCCGGGGGCCAGGGGGCCAAAAGCCCCCTGCCTTGTTCCCTCCCCCGCCTCCGGGTCCAGCTCCGCGATCGGGCCGCGGACGCGCGCACTCGGATTGTAGACTTCAACCTCCAGCGAGCCCTCCTGCCGGTCGACCGTCTCGAACCGCCGCGCCATGTGGGCCCGTCTGCCGGCATCGGGCTCGACCAAAGTGGCGCGCGTCTCCTTGGCCAAGCCCGCAAGATCCGCCGTGCTCCGTGCGGTCAGGACGAGGTCGTAGCCGCGATGCGGCGTCGCGCAACGGCCCTCCGTGCGCTGCCCACGGTTGGTGAGGCTGCCCGATCGGGCGGGTGAGGAACCCGAATGCGGCTGCGGACGTTCAAGGGGTGCAGCTCGAGGAGGATCCATGACCCTGGTGTTCGAACAGATCCTGGCGGACGGCATCGCCCAGCTTTCCTACCTCGTGGGCGACGACGCCGCCGGCACGGCCGCCGTGATCGACCCGCGCCCGGACGTCGATGTGTATCTCGACATGGCGCGTGACCGCGGCCTCGCCATCACCCACGTTTTCGAGACCCACATCCATGCCGACTTCATGAGCGGTGCGCGCGAACTCGCTGCCCGCCTGGGCGAGGCCGAACTCTGCGTCAGCGTCGAAGGGGGTGCCACCTACGACTTTCCCCACCGGGGGTTGCGCGACGGTGATGCGTTCACCTTCGGCGGTGTCCGGCTGACGACGCGGTTCACGCCGGGACACACGCCGGAGCATGTTTCGTTCCTGCTGGCCGAGACGGATCGCGAGGATGCGCCGTTTGCCGTCCTGAGCGGCGATTCGCTGTTCGTCGATTCGGCGGGCCGGCCCGATCTCCTCGGCGACGAGATGGCGGACCAGTTGGTCGAGCAGCTGTTCGACACCCTGCAGGGGGTCTACGCCAAGCTCGACGACGGCGTGATCGTCTATCCCTGTCATGGCGCGGGCTCGGCCTGCGGGCCCGCGATCGGCGACCGCACGAGCAGCAGCATCGGTTACGAACGCCGGTTCAACCGCTTCTTGCGGCTCGACGAGCGCAACGCGTTTCGCGAGGCCATGCTCGAAGGGGCACCGCCGGTGCCGACGCACTATCCGCATCTCAAGAAGGTCAACGCGGCGGGGCCGCCGGTCTTGGGCAACTTCCCGCGCGTGCCGGCGCTGACGCCCGAGGCGTTTGCCGCGGCGGTGCAGCGGGGCGATGCCCGGTTGCTCGACACGCGCGACATGCTGGCCTTCGGCGGCGGCCACATCGAGGGTGCCCTCAACATCCCGATGCGGCCGGAGCTGAGCGTCTGGGCCGGCTGGCTGCTCGACCCCGACACGCCGATTCTCTTGGTGCTCGAGGACGACACCGACCTCGACGCGGTCGTGGCGATGCTGTGGCGGACCGGGTTCGTCAGGTTCAGGGGCTATCTGATCGGCGGCATGGCGAAGTGGCAGAACGCCGGGCTGCCGTTGCAGGGCTTGACCCAGATGACCGTCGACGAGGTGCACGAGGCCGGCGCCGGCCTGCGGATCGTCGACGCCCGGACGCCGGGAGAGTGGCAGCAGGGCCGCATTCCCGGTGCACTCCACGGCTTCGTGCCCGAGATCCTCGAGCGCACCGTTGACCTGGAGCGCAACAGCCCGACAGCGGTCTACTGCGACAGCGGCTTTCGCGGCAGCATCGCCGCCAGTCTCCTGCAGGCCCGGGGGTTCGCGGACGTGCGCAACGTGCCGGGCAGTTGGCAGGCCTGGACCGCTGCCGGCTACCCGATCGAGACCGACCCCGAAAAAGCGGAAGGCGAAGCGGCATGATCGAGCAGACCCGCATCAACGAGCGGTTGACCGTCGGCAAGGGGCATCCGGACGAGGGCGACCTCCGCGATCTCGCCCGCGCCGGCTTTCGCGCGGTCGCGAACCTCCGAACGCGCGGCGAGCCGGAGCAGCCGCTGAAGCCGGACGAGGAGGGCCGATGGGCGCGGCAACTGGGCTTGGCCTATCTGCATTTTCCGGTGACGAGCGATGACCTGGAGACCGAGGTGGTCGATGGCTTTCGCGCGGAACTCGACCGCCTGCCGCGGCCGCTGTTCGCCCATTGTGCATCGGGCACCCGTTCGGGAGCGTTCTTGGTGATGCATGTCGCCGCCGAGACCGGGCTGTCCGGCGACGAGGCGCTGGCGAAGGCCGAGGCGATGGGCCTCGGGTGCGACGAACCGGCGATCGAGACCTTCGTGCGGGACTATGTGGACGCCCAGCGCCAAGCCTGAGCGCGCCGCTCCTCAGGCCCGGCGTTTCGCCCCGTCGCCGACGTCCAGCAGCCGCGCGAGGTAACGGCCGGTGTGGCTCCTGGGTTCGGCGCAGATGGTCTCGGGCGGGCCTTCGGCGACGAGGTGGCCGCCGCCGGTGCCGCCTTCGGGGCCCATGTCGAGGATCCAGTCGGCCGTCTTGATGACGTCGAGGTTGTGCTCGATCACCACCACCGTGTTGCCCTGCTCGACCAGGGCGTGCAGCACTTCCAGCAGCTTTCGGACGTCCTCGAAGTGCAGGCCGGTGGTCGGCTCGTCGAGGATGTAGAGGGTCTGGCCGGTCGCCCGGCGCGACAGTTCCTTGGCGAGCTTGACCCGCTGCGCCTCGCCGCCCGAAAGGGTCGTCGCCTGCTGGCCGAGGGTGATGTAGCCGAGGCCCACGGTCTCGAGCGTGGCGAGCTTGTGGCGCACCGGCGGCACGCCCTCGAAGAAGCGGACCGCGTCCTCGACCGTCATCTCCAGCACGTCCGCGATCGACTTGTCGCGGTAGGTGACCTCGAGGGTCTC
>JBMCMJ010000351.1:0-2824 GCA_048615135.1 Pseudomonadota bacterium | reverse complement strand
TTTCCCCTGGCCGCCTTCATGCTCCTGCTGCTGGCACCCGCGCCGGCCCCGGCCCAGAGCTGTGCCGGTCTCGGCCCGATCGGGGTGCTGCTCGAGCAGGTCGTAACGGCCAACGACCTCGACCCCGCACTCGGCGAAGCGTTCTGCGCGGATTACGGGCTCATGGCGGAGCGCTTGCTCGACCTCGAAGGGGAGAACGAGGCCCTGCGGGACGAACTGGCGGCGATCGGCCCGAGCCTGCCGCCCGCCGGGACGATCCTGTTGGTCGATCGGGGCCAGGGCTGCCCGCCGGGCTGGACCGATCTGGGCATGAGCGAGCCCGAGGTGTTCGCCGGCCGTCTGCCGGTCGCGGTCGGGTTCGTCGAGGGGCGGGAGTTTCGGGCATATCGCCAGGTCGGCGGCAGCGAGAGCCATCGGCTGCGCGAGGCGGAGTTGCCGCCGCACGACCACGGGCTGCCCCTCGGTTTCACGCGCCTGCCCGTCGAAGGCGCTGGGGCCTCCAATCTGACGCGGCGGTCGCTGAGTGGTCCGGAGGTCGCGGTCGCGGGCCGCACCGGGCGCGCCCGGAGCGAGCGGACCGGCACCGGGGAGGCATTCTCGCTCATGCCACCGTTCGTCGGCGTCTTTTTCTGCAGGCGGGACTGAACCCGCACCCCGATCGGAATGGCTGAACGCAAAGAAAAAGCGCGCTGCCGGAGCAGCGCGCTTCGTCCGGGGTACCGATCGCCGGAACGATCAGACCGCCTTGAGGTTCTCGGCCGAGGTCTTGCCGCGCTTCGGATCACGCTTCTCCTCGAAGCTGACCTTCTGCCCGTCACGCAGGCCGTCCATCCCGGCGCGCTCCACGGCGGAAATGTGCACGAACACGTCGGCACCCCCGCCTTCCGGCTGGATGAAGCCATAACCCTTCGTCGCGTTGAACCACTTGACCGTGCCGATCGGCATACGGATCGTCCCTTTCTCTAGCACCGTCCGGCCCCTTGCCGGTCGGGTCGAATCGTACCTGGAAGCGTACCGTCCCAGGCCCCGAAGGGTCAGACCGTCGCCGTTCGCAGAAGATTCACACCGCTGAGTATCCGCGCCCCCGGCCTTCTGCACAAGGGGCGTTTGGTCGACCTCGTGTCGCACGCGCACGATACCGTCAGGCCGGACCGTTCGGCTGCGCTTCCAACTGGTCCGCGACCTGCCGGACGATGTGCGCCAGCGCCGCCACCACCTGGGCCTGGTTGGGCGCCCCATTCTGATGCAGCGCCTCGGCGATCCGCTCGCCGTCGTTCGCGAGTTGGCGGAATTGCTCGACCGGATTGATCGGCTGGTCGGACATGGTCGGTCTCCTCGATGCCGGGTGGTCGGCCCGGACTGTTGGTTGGCGAGGCGACAACGCACCAAGGGCCGAAACGATCCCGCCCCGACCGCTCGTCCGGGGTAGCGGCGACCAGTGGGTTGCACCATGTCGCGTTTTCGTATGTCATGTCGGCAATGCGATAGTTCCAGCGGACCCGGGGCCGCGCGGCTCGCAGCTGCGTTCCGTGCCTGCGTGGTCCCATGCCGGGAGAGAACGGTTGAGCGAACCCGAAGTCGATTTCCCGGCCGAGACCGAGTACGAGGTCGGCCAGGACAATATCCGACCCTTCGGTCTCGACATCCACAACCCCGTCTTCGTCGTCTCGAGCCTCGTCATCGTCGGGTTCGTGCTCTATGCGCTGGCCTTCCAGGCGCACGCGAGCGAGCTGTTCGGCTGGTTGCGGCCGTGGCTGACCGACCAGCTCGACTGGCTGTTCATGAGTGCGGCGAACATTTTCGTGCTGCTTTGCCTCGCCCTGATCGTGTCGCCCTACGGCAGCATCCGCCTGGGCGGCGAGGCGGCCGAGCCCGATTTCGGCTATGCGGGCTGGTTCGCGATGCTGTTCGCGGCAGGCATGGGCATCGGTCTGATGTTCTTCGGCGTGCTCGAGCCGATGTACCACGCCCTGTACCCGCCCTTGGGGGTGGACCCGACCGACGAGGCCGCCGCCCGGTCGATGGGCATGGCCGCGACCATCTTCCACTGGGGCCTGCATCCGTGGGCGATCTATGCCATCGTCGCCCTGGCCCTCGCCTTCTTCGCCTACAATCGTGGCCTGCCCCTCACCATCCGCTCCGCCTTCTTCCCGCTGCTCGGTGACCGGGTCTGGGGCTGGCCCGGTCATGTCATCGACACGCTCGCGGTGTTCGCCACGCTGTTCGGTCTCGCCACCTCGCTCGGCTTCGGCGCGGAGCAGGCGACGGCCGGTCTCAACTACCTGTTCGGCGTGCCGCAGACGGATCTGACGCGGGTGCTGTTGATCGTGGCCATCACCGCCGTGGCGCTGGTCTCGGTGGTCGCTGGCATCGACGCCGGGGTGAAGCGCCTGTCCGAGATCAACATGGTGCTCGCCTTCGGCCTCTTGCTGTTCGTCGTGATCGCCGGGCCGACTTGGCTGATCCTTTCGGGTTCGGCCAGCAGCGCGCTTGCCTACCTGCAGGCGCTGCCGGCGCTCAGCAACTTCGTCGGCCGCGACGATGTCGACTTCATGCATGGCTGGACGACCTTCTACTGGGCCTGGTGGATCTCGTGGTCGCCGTTCGTCGGCATGTTCATCGCCCGGGTGAGCCGGGGGCGGACGGTGCGCGAGTTCCTGATCTGCGTGCTGATCATCCCGACGCTCGTCTCGATCCTGTGGATGAACGCGTTCGGCGGCACCGCCATGAGCCAGTACTTCGATCAGGGCCTGACCGGCGTGCAGGAGGCGATCACGGCGTGGACGCCCGAACTGTCGCTGTTCATGATGGCCGAGAACCTGCC
>JBMCMJ010000350.1:0-2841 GCA_048615135.1 Pseudomonadota bacterium | reverse complement strand
CGGGAGTGACGAGACAACCGGGGGAGAGGCATGGCCAAGGTCCTGATCATCGGTGCGAGCCGCGGGGTTGGTCTGGAAACGGTGAAGCGGGCATTGGAGGCCGGACACGACGTCCGGGCCTTCGCGCGGTCGGCGGACCGTATCGGGCTCGTCCACGAGCGACTGGAGAAGGTGCGGGGCGATGCCCTCGCCCCACGGGACGTGGAAGCCGCGCTCGCGGGGGTCGATGCGGTGGTGCAAACCCTCGGCGTCTCGCCCTCGCCCCGGCTGCTGGTCAAGCGGGTCCGTCTGTTTTCCGATGCCACCCGCGTCCTGGTCGAGGCCATGGAGCGCTCGGGGGTGCGGCGGCTCGTCTGCCTCACCGGCTTCGGCGCCGGCGACAGCCGCAACCAGGGCGGCCTCCTCTACGACACGGCGTTCAATCTGTTCCTCGGCCGCGTCTACGACGACAAGAACCTGCAGGAATACCTGATCCGCAACAGTGACCTCGACTGGACCATCGTCCGGCCGGTCATCCTCACCAACGGGCGGTGGACGGGTCACTACCGGGTCCTGCTCGATCCCCGGGATTGGGGCTTCGGCTTCGTCTCGCGGGCGGACGTGGCCGATTTCCTGGTGCAGCAGATCGATTCCGACGCCTATCTGCGCAAAACGCCCGTCCTGATGGGCTGAGCCCCGGCCACTTGACCGGGGTCAAGGCGGGAAACGGCGCGACGCGGCAGGGTGGCAGCCCGATCACGGCCAGCGGAGACCCGTCGTGCGCACCCGCAAGACCCAACGACTCGTGCTCGTCCTCGGCGCGGTGGGACTGATCGGTGCCGCGAGCGGGCTGGTCCTCGCCTCGCTCGGGCAGAACGTCGCCTTCTTCACCTCGCCGACCGACATCGCCACCGGCACCGCCCGCACCGACAAGCGCCTGCGCCTCGGCGGCGTGGTGGTGGAGGGCAGCGTCCTGCGCGATGGCGTCGAGGTGAGCTTCAGCGTCACCGACTACGCCCACGACCTCGACGTGCGCTATGCGGGGCTTCTCCCCGACCTGTTCCGCGAGGGCCAGGGCATCGTCGCGTTGGGCGCGATCGGCACGGACGGCACCTTCGAGGCGGACGAAATCCTCGCCAAGCACGACGAGAGCTACATGCCGCCCGAGGTCGCCGACGCCCTCCAGAACGCCGAGCATTGGCTGCCGGAGAACTGAGCGGCACGACCGGGCCACGTCGCCGGTTGGTCGTCTTGCACGCCCGCCACGACTGGCGGAACTTCGGACCATGCGACAGGTCAAGGCCCTGCAGGTGTTGCGCCTCGCCCTCTTGATGCGGGGCGCGACGCTCGGCGTGTCGCTCGATGACATCGCGCGGACCTTCGAGGTGACCGAGCGGACCGCGCATCGCCTGCGCAACGCGGTGGCCGAACTCTTTCCGGACATCGAAAGCGGGATCGGCGCCGACCAGCGTCGCTATTGGCGGCTGCCCAAGGGCACGGTCGACCGTCTGATCCATCTCGACGCGGAGGAGGTGGCGGCGCTGGAGAGCAGCCGCCGCCTGCTGGCGACGCAGGGCTACGACGACCTGGCGACGCGGCTGCAGCACCTGGGGGAGAAGGTGCAGGCCCTCCTCCAGCCCGCGGTCGGCCGCCGCCTCGCGCCGGACGTCGAGGCACTGCTGGAAGCGGAGGGGGTCGCGCTGCGACCCGGCCCGCGCCCCGAGCGCAGCCCGGCGGTGGTCGAGCGGCTGCGCGAGGCGATCAAGTCGTGCCGCGCGGTCCGCCTCCTCTACCACTATCGCCGCGGGCGCGGCACGGCCGAGGTCGAGGTCGAGCCCTACGGCATCCTGCTCGGCAGCCGCCACTATCTGGTGGCGCATCGCCCGGAGGCGACGCACGGTCCGTTCCTCAGAATGTACGCGCTGCCGGAAATCGAGCGCGCCGAGGTCCTGGGGCGCAGCTTCGTCCGCGACCCGGAGGTTTCGCTGCAGGCCTTCGCCGAGCGCGCCTTCGGCATCTTCCAGGAACCGCCGCGGCGGATCGTCTGGCGGTTCGCCGCCTCGGTCGCGCACGATGCCCGCCAGTTCGTCTTTCATCCGAGCCAGGAACAGCACCTGCTGCCGGACGGGCGGCTGGAGGTCCGCTTCGAGGCCGGCGGGCTGCTCGAGATGTGCTGGCACCTGTTCACCTGGGGCGAGCGGGTCGAGGTGGTGGAGCCCCTGGCCCTGCGCGATCTCTATCGACGCTGCCTGGACGAGGGTGGCGCTCCACCGCCGACGCTGTCGGAGGACGACCGGCAGGCCGACCTGTTCGACCATCCGGATCTTCCGACCGCGGCCTGACCGAATTTGGCAGCCGGGTGTGCTTCGATGCGCGAAAGCGTCTCTCGGGAGCGACACCTCATGCGGCTGCCACCTGCCGAAGATCCGCTGCAGCAGTTGATCGCCTGGGTCGAAGCCCTGCCCGAGACGCCCCGCCGGGGACCGATGCGCTGGGGGACCGCTGGCTGCCGGGCCGCGATGGAACCGGTCGAGCGGGCGCGTGCTCACGCGCAGCTTCATCCCTACGATCCGGCCGCTCGGCGCCGTTTGGCCCACGCGCTGGAGACCGCGGCCTGCCTGTGCGCGGCCGGGGGTGCAGAAGCCACGGCCACGGCGGCGCTCGCCGAGGCGATCGCGACGACCCGTCGCTCCATTCTGGAGTTCCGACCGCTACCGGAGTTGATCGAGGACCTGGCCCGCCAACGGGCGAGCTTGGCGGCGCTTGCCGCCATTGCCGGCGGCGATGCCGACACGCAACCGCGCCAGCGATGCACGCGCAGCGCCCCCGGCCGCCATGGTCGCGGCGGTCCGAGCCGAGGGA
>JBMCMJ010000349.1:0-2852 GCA_048615135.1 Pseudomonadota bacterium | reverse complement strand
TTGGGAGCCTTCGATTTCGCTGCGCCAGGGCCTGGAGCAGACCTACGCCTGGATCTATGACCGGGTAGCAGCGCGCGAGGCGGCCTGAGCGGCGGCCGGCACCGCAGCCGAGCGGGACGTCGAGCCCATGCCCTATGCGAGCTTCATCATACCGGTCCGCAACGTCGAGGACTATCTCGGCGCCACCCTGGCGAGCCTGCAAGCCCAGACCGACGGCGATTTCGAAGTGATCGTCGTCGATGACGGGTCGACCGACGCGACGGCGGCGATCGCCGCCGCCATCGCCGCCGTGGACCGGCGTTTTCGGATCCTCGCGGGCCGCGCCGCCGGCCCGGGCGTTGCCCGCAATCTTGCCATCGACGCCGCGGCCGGCCAGCTCCTGGTCTTCGTCGACGGCGACGACCTGGTGCATCCGCGCTACCTGGAGTTGATCCGGACGGCACGGTCGGGCCTCGGCGCCGCCGACGTGCTCGTCGTCTCCTATGTTTCCGGCACGGAGATCGTCTGGTCACACGCACCGACGGGTCGTCTGCGAAGGGTGAACGCTGCCGAACTCGCCGTCCGCGGCAAGGCGATCTGGCGGATGGTCGTCACGCGGGAGTTCTTCGCCGCCTGCGGTGCGCGCTTTCTGCCCGGGATGAACTACGAGGATACGGTGCCCGCGTTGCAGCTGATCCTCGCGGGCGAGCGGTTCGTCGAGATGACCGAACCACTCTACTTCTACCGCAAGCGGCCCAACTCACTGATTCGCCGCCCCGGTACCGAACGGATCGAGGACATGGTCAAGGCCCTGGCCGCGATGGCCGAAGCCGGGCGAAGAGCGCCGTCGACCCGCCGCCGCGGCCTCGTTCAGCTCGCACAGATCCGCCTGCTGACGAGTCTCTACCGGCTGCTCCCGCCGGTGCAGCGGCAAGCCTACCTGACCCGCGCGCTCGATGCCGCCGAACTCGACGCGGGCACGGCCATCCGGCGGGCGGTGGAAGCGGTGGTGCGCGCGCGCGGGGTTTGGCTCCGTCCCACCCTGTCGCTGATCGCCGACCTCGTGCGCGCGTCCAACGACCGTCGCCGCGCCGCTTGAACGCTTCCGCACCGTAATCCGCCCGCCGTCCCGATCGATGCCGCCCCGCTCCCGTCACCTCGCCGCTCGCCACCGGAATTGTGCGATGACACGACATCTTCTGTCGGCACCAGGTTCCCTCTCGGGCCTGCCATCGACATGACGCCGCCGAAACCGAAGTCCAAGACTCTGCGCAGCCGGGTCACCTTCGGCGCAGCGGTGATGCTCACGGGCGCGCTGCTCGTGCGGATGCTCGACATCTTGAGCTTGGTCGTACTGGCCCGCCTCCTCGCGCCCGCCGACTACGGCGTCGTCGCCTTGGCGATGGTCTTCGTCGGGATCGTCGAGATGGCCTCCAATCTCCGCCTCAGCACCGCACTGATCCGCAAGGAAACGATCACCGAGAGCGAATTCGACACGGCCTTCACCCTATCGATGCTGCGCGGCCTGCTGGCCGGCGGCATCCTCTTCGCCAGCGCGCAGCCGCTGGCCCAGGCGCTCGGCGAGCCGATCGTGGCCGAGCTGCTCCACGTGCTTGCCGTGGTGCCGGTCCTCAACGGACTGATCAACCAGCGCTTCGTGGTCTACGAAAAACGCCTCGACTTCAGCAAAGGGGTGTCCCGCGAGGTCCTGGCCAAGATCATGGGCGTCATCGCCACCATCGGGTTGGCGCTCGTGTGGCAAAGCTATTGGGCCCTGGTGATCGGTACGGTGGTGACCCGAGCCGGCGTGCTGGTCCTCAGCTATACTTTGCTGCCGGCTTGGCCACGCCTCGGGCTGACCGGCTGGCGCGAGTTCGTCGCCTTCGGCGGATGGCTGGCGGGCGCTCGTGCCGTCGCGCGCCTGAGCACCAGCCTCGACACCTTGATCGTCGGGTTGGCATTCACGCCGACCGTCGTCGGCCAGTACAACGTCGGCAACCGCATGGCGACATCGTTCACCGGCGAACTCGTCACGCCCCTCACCCGCAGCGTCTATTCCGGCTTGGCGTCGATCGCCCGCGACACCGCACGCATGCGCGAAGCCTACTACAAGGCGCAGTCGACGATCCTCGGCGTGGTGCTGCCGGTTGGCGTCGGCGCAGCCCTCCTGGCGCACGAACTGATCCTCGTCCTGATCGGACCGCAATGGCTGCAAGCCGTCACCGTGGTGCAGGTGGTGGCGCCGGTCTTGGCATTCGGCATGGTGTCGGCCGGCACTCACGGCCTCGTCATGGTCGACGGGTCGACCCGCCGATTGTTCGTGCGCAGCCTCGTTTCCCTGGGTATCCGCCTGCCCTGTCTGCTGGTCGGGTTGTGGCTCGGCGGCTTCCTCGGCCTGCTGATCGGCCGTGCTTTCGCCAACCTGCAGATGACGATGGTGAACCTGCACATTGCCAGCACCATCTTGAAGGAACCGTTCATCAGGCCGTTGGTCGCCGCTTGGCGAACCTTCCTCGCCTGCGGGGTGATGGCCGCAGCCATCCTGCTGGTTGCCCAACGCTTGGGGGGGCCAGCGTCGACGCTCGGCGAAGCGCTGATCGGGGTCGCGGTGAAGGGGGCCACCGGCGCCGCCGTTTACGTCACCGCGCTGTTCGTCCTCTGGCTCCTGGCCGGACGTCCGGACGGTTTCGAGCGGCGGCTACTGGACTTCGTCGGCCGGCTCCGGGAAATGCTGCGGCACCGACTGCGACGGCGCTGAGCCATGGCTCCACCAGCACCGACCGCCCTGGTTCAAAGATAGGCGTCGTCTTCGAGCAGGAAGCCCTGCACGTAGTCCTCCACCGCTTCCTCCAGCGACCGGAAGGGCTGGCTGT
>JBMCMJ010000348.1:0-2863 GCA_048615135.1 Pseudomonadota bacterium | reverse complement strand
CCGCCATCGTCGTCGCCATGGACGAGGCGTTCGGCAACGCCGTCAAGAACATGGTGCAGTGGACGCTGCGCACCATCGCCGACGCCCGCGCCTGACCCTCTCGTTAAATCGTCTTGGCCGACTTTGGCTGAATTCGTTCTTTCATGCACTTGCGAGCAAAGCTGGAAATGTTCCAAGTCCATCATCGCTCGGTCGCGTTGACGAAGCGGCGCCGGCGCGCCTTATCGAGGACGGAATTTCGAGGGGGTGTCGCCGTTGATCGTGTGTTTGTGCAACGCGCTGGGCGAGCGGGAATGCCGCGAGGCGGCGGCTCGGCCCGGCGTCAGGGGGCCGGGTTGCGTCTATCGGCAGTTCGGGTGCCGCGTGCGCTGTGGGGCCTGTGTCGCGACGATGCGCGAGATCGTCGAGGCGAGCCGCACGGCGCAGGGCGAGGTGTCCCGCCCGGAACTGGACGTGGTCTTGCAGGAGAAATGACCCATGGCGAAAGCCAAGCCCGTCGTCGGCCACCCCGACGTCCTCGAGGCACTCAACATCGCGCTCAAGGGTGAGCTTACCGCGATCAACCAGTACTTCCTGCACTCCCGCCTCCTGGAGGACTGGGGCTTCACGAAGCGCAGCAAGGCCGAATACGACGAGTCGATCGAGGAGATGCAGCACGCCGACAAACTCATCCAGCGCATTCTGCTGCTGGGCGGCCTGCCGAACCTGCAGGATCTGGGCAAGCTCTACATCGGCCAGGACCTCAAGGAACTGATCGAATGCGACCTGCGCCTGGAACTCGAAGGCATCGAGCACTACCGCAAGGCGATCAGCTTGTGCGAGAAGCACAATGACTACGTGAGCCGTGATCTCCTCAAAATGATCCTCGCCGAGGAAGAGGAACATCAGGATCACAACAAGACCGAGCTCGAACTGATCGAGCGGATCGGCATCGAAAACTTCGGCCTGTCGCAGATGTAGCGGCCAAGGGGCGGCGAGGGCGGCGAAGCCCCCCCTCGCTCAGCCCGGCTCCGGCCATTCGACCCGCACCCGACGAAACCGCCCGGCCGCGAAGCCCTCGTCGAGGTCGACCGCGGCCTCGTCGAACGGGCCCGCAAAGGCTTCGTCGGTGCCGGTGGCGTTGCAGCTCACCGAGACGCCGATCGCGGTGAACGCATCCGCCGTGACCTCGACGACGTGGTCGTTGGTGCTATGCACCCGGGCGAGAACAGCGCCGTGGATCCGCGCCCCGTGCGCCGCGCGCTCGATACTCTCGGCCGTGTCCGTGGTGCGCACGACGAAGGCGACGGGGCCCGGTTGCGGCGGCGCGTAGGCAGTCTCCCGAATCGCTTCGACGGCGAGCAGCAAGGGGGAGGCCGCCCGTGCCCGCGGCGCGCCCTGGATCGGTAGTTGGCGGCTCTCGCGGACGATCCGGCCCAGCGCCTGCAAAGCGCGAAAGCCGTCGACCACGGCCGGGTCGGGCAGCGCGCCGGTGACCTCGACCGCACGGCCCGGCTGGTCGAGCAGCCGGTCGATCGCTTGGCCGAGGCCCTCGCACACCGCGTCGAAGTCGAGGTGGCCCTGCTCGGTCGCGATACCGTCGGCGGGGACGAACAGGGTCTGCGGGCGGGTCGGCTCCTGGCCGGCATGGCGGGCGACGGCGAGTGCGAGGCCATCGGCGAGCCCGGTGAAATCCTCCGTGGAGTCGATCACCACCGGGTTGGCGCCCTGCTGTGGGGCGCGCCCGAGCACGTGCGGCGCGCCGGTGGCGAGCCAGCGCTGCAGGTCGTCCCGGCCATCGTGATCGAGCAGCCGCACCGCCGGATGGGCGGCGAGCCGCCGCGCCACCGGGACTTCCCGCGAGTCGACGCAGAGTTGCAGCACGTCGCGCGGCAGGCCGGCCTCGGCCAGGACCTCGCGGACCGTGCGGGCCGTGAGGGCGAGCGGCAGCACGGCCCGCGGGTCGGGTTGCAGGAGGACGGGGTTGCCGGCGACGAGGTCGGCGAGCAGCGCCGGCAGGGCCGTCACCAGGGGCATCCGGGTGCCGGTGACCACCAGGGCGAGGCCCGTCGGTACGGTGCGATAACCGACCCGCCGCGATCGGCCGCCCTCGGGCGGGGCATGGACGACGCTCGACGGCGTCCGGCGCAGGGCTTCGTAGGTCAACGCCGTGGCGCGGAGCCCCTGCTCGAGGGCAGCCAACACCCCGGCCCGCCGGGCGAGGCCTGCCGGCGCGCCGGTCGCATGCTTCAGTGCCTCGGCCAGGATCAGCGCCGCACGATGCAGCCGGGCGAGCGCCTCGAGGGCGATGCCGGTGCGCGCCTCGATCGAACTCGCGCCCCAGGCGGCCGAAACCTCCTCGGCCCGCTCCAGCCACCGCTCGGCCGGCGCGACCGGATAGGTGATGCCCAACTCCAGGCCCCAGGCGCTCCGCTCGGCCCCCAGCCGGCCGGCCCCGAGCGCGCCCTCCAGCTCGAACGGCCGGCCCAGAAGCGGCGCCAGATCGGCCCCAAGCCCACCGTCGTCGGCGTAGGCCCGCCAGAAACCGCGCTCGCGGTTGGCGGCGATGGCCCGCTCCAGCAGCGCCTTGTGGGTGGAGAAAAACGTCGGCATCGGGGCTCCGTGTCAGAGGGGTAGGCGCGTCGGCTTTCCCCTACCGTCCGCCTCGCTTAAGGACGGGAGAGCATTTGGCAAGCAGGGCGAGGTCCAGGGCGATGGCGTTCGAGACGATCCTCTACGAGCCCCAAGACGGCTGGGCGCGGCTGACCCTCGACCGGCCCGACAAGATCAACGCCTTCGACACGGCGATGCACGACGAGTTGCAGGCGGCCCTCGACCGGGTCGAGGCGGACGGCCTGCGCGCCCTGGTGCTGACCGGTGCCGG
>JBMCMJ010000347.1:0-2901 GCA_048615135.1 Pseudomonadota bacterium | reverse complement strand
TGAAGCGCGTGAAGAAGATGGGCAAACGCGGGCTGCCGATGGGCGGACAGATTCCGCCCGGCCTGCTGCCCCACTGAAGTTCTCGAGTTCCCAATCTGCTCCGCACCTTTGAAGACCAGCGAAGAGAAAGAGAGAAGTCCGATGTCCGTCACCATTCGCCTCGCCCGCGGCGGCGCCAAGAAGCGCCCCGTTTATCGCGTCGTGGTCGCCAACAGCCGTGCGCGTCGCGACGGCCGCTTCCTCGAGAAGGTCGGCACCTACAACCCGCTTCTGCCGAAGGAGCACCCCGAGCGCCTCGTCCTGAACAAGGAGCGGATCGAGCACTGGCTCGGCCAGGGCGCGCAGGCCAGCGACCGGGTGGCCCGTTTCCTCGACGTCACGGGTATCAAGCCGGGGGCCACCCGCCAGCGCGGCACCGGCAAGCGGGCCGCCCTGATCGCCGCGAAGAAGGCCGAAGCCGAAGCCGCTGCCGCCGAGGCCTGAGCGAGCCCGAGCGCGAGCAACGACGGTGGCGGACAAGCGGGTATGCCTGGGTGTGGTGACCGCTGCGCACGGTGTGCGCGGCGAGGTCAAGCTGCGCCCGTTCACGGCGGACCCGGCCGACATCGCCGCCTACGGCCCGCTCGAGGATGCGGCCGGGACGCGCCGGCTGGTGATCACCGAGTTGAAGGTGACGCCCAAGGCGGTGGTCGCCCGCTTCGCCGGGATCGACGACCGCGACGCGGCCGAAGCGCTGCGCGGCACCGAATTGTGGATCGACCGCGCCGCCCTGCCGCCGACCGACGTGGACGAGTGGTACATCGAGGATCTGGTCGACCTCGAGGTCGTGGACGAGCAGGGCCGGTCGGTGGGCCGGGTGCGTGCGGTGGTCGACCACGGCGCCGGTGACGTGGTCGAGATCCGGACCTCGGACGGCCGGGATCTCGCACTGCCCTTCACCCGGGCCCAGTTCCCCGAAGTGGATGTGCCGGGCGGGCGTCTCGTCATGGCGCCGGTCGAGGAACTGGTGGTGGCCGGCCCGGCCGACCGGCTGGCGGGACGGGCGCGATGACGGGTCCCTGGCGCGCCACCGTGCTCACGCTCTTTCCCGAGATGTTTCCGGGCCCACTCGGGCATTCGCTGGCGGGCCGCGGTCTGGCCGAGGGAGCCTGGGCGCTCGAGCCGGTCCGCCTGCGCGACTTCGCCACCGATCGCCATCAGAGCGTGGACGACACGCCGTTCGGCGGCGGGGCAGGCATGGTGATGCGGGCCGATGTGGTTGCCGCGGCGCTCGACTCGCTGCCGGATGACGACCGGCCGCGACTGGTGATGAGCCCACGCGGCACACCGCTGCGTCAGAGCCGCATCCAGGCGCTTGCGGATGGGCCGGGTGTCGTGGTGTTATGCGGGCGCTTCGAGGGAATCGACGAGCGGGTCATCCGGCGGCGCGGTCTCGAGGAAGTCAGTCTCGGCGACTTCGTGTTGAGCGGTGGCGAACCGGCGGCGATCGTGTTGCTGGACGCCTGCGTTCGGCTGTTGCCGGGCGTGATGGGGTCGATCGACAGCCTCGCCGAGGAGAGTTTTTCCAGCGGGCTTCTGGAATATCCCCACTACACCCGCCCCCGGGTTTTCGAGGGCGAGGACGTGCCCGAAGTGCTGCTGTCCGGGGATCATGGGCGGATCCGCGCATGGCGCCGGGCGGAGGCGGAACGACTGACGCGCGAGCGGCGCCCGGACCTCTGGGCGCACTACGCGGCGGCGATGGCTTGAACCGTCGGTCCGAGGGCCGACTTGGTGTTGACGAGGGCTCGGCGGGAGCCGACCCCCAGGAAGGACGAGATCGATGAACGTGATCGCGCAGCTCGAGCAGGAACAGATCGACCGCCTGACGGCCGAACGGCCGATCCCGGACTTCGCGCCGGGCGATACGGTGCGGGTCAATGTCAAGGTGATCGAGGGGACGCGCGAGCGCGTGCAGGCGTTCGAAGGCGTGTGCATCGCCCGCCGCAATCGGGGCCTGAATTCGGCCTTCACGGTGCGCAAGATCAGCTACGGCGAGGGCGTCGAGCGCGTCTTTCCGCTCTACAGCCCGCGTATCGACTCGATCGAGGTGGTGCGCCGGGGCCGTGTGCGCCGGGCGAAGCTGTATTACCTGCGTGGGCGCCGCGGCAAGTCGGCGCGCATCGCGGAGAAGCAGACCAGGGTGACCGAGGCCGCGGCCAACTGAGGCCGCGACCATTCGTGGGGCGAGGGGAGTAAGGGTGAGATGACGGGGCCGCGCACGCTCTTCGACAAGATCTGGGACGAGCACCTGGTCGAGCGCCAGGACGACGGTACCTGCCTCATCTACATCGATCGCCATCTCGTCCACGAGGTGACGAGCCCGCAGGCGTTCGAGGGTCTGCGCGTGGCCGGCCGGCCGGTGCATCGGCCGGACGCCACGTTGGCCGTGGTCGACCACAACGTCCCGACCGACCCGGACCGGATCGAGGGGATCAAGGATCCGATCTCCAAGCTCCAGGTCGACACGATGATCGAAAACGCCAAAGAGTTCGGTATCGAACTCTACGACGTCACCGACATCCGCCAGGGCATCGTGCACATCGTCGGCCCCGAGCAGGGCTTCACCCTGCCCGGCATGACCATCGTCTGCGGCGACAGCCACACCTCGACCCACGGCGCCTTCGGCGCGCTCGCCTTCGGTATCGGCACGAGCGAGGTCGAGCACGTGCTCGCCACCCAGACGCTGCTGCAGAAGCGGCCGAAGAACATGCGCATCTCGGTCGACGGCGAGCTCGGCTTCGGGGTCACCGCCAAGGACGTCATCCTCGCCATCATCGGCAGGATCGGCACCGCCGGCGGGACCGGCCACGTCATCGAATATGCGGGCTCGGTGGTCCGTGGCCTGTCGATGGAAGGCCG
>JBMCMJ010000346.1:0-2918 GCA_048615135.1 Pseudomonadota bacterium | reverse complement strand
GCCTGCACCGAGGTGATCGAGCCCTTGTTGGTCGAGGTGATCCGCTCCTGCAGCGCCCCCATGTCGGTGCCGAGCGTCGGCTGGTAGCCCACCGCCGAGGGAATGCGGCCGAGCAGCGCCGACACTTCCGCGCCCGCCTGGGTGAAGCGGAAGATGTTGTCGACGAAGAACAGCACATCCGCGCCCTCGTTGTCGCGGAAGTACTCGGCGACGGTAAGGCCGGTCAGGCCGACGCGGGCCCGGGCGCCGGGCGGCTCGTTCATCTGCCCGTAGATCAGCGACACCTTGGACTTCGACATGTCGTCGAGGTCGATGACCTTCGATTCGACCATCTCGTGGAACAGATCGTTACCCTCGCGGGTGCGCTCGCCGACGCCGGCGAACACCGAGAGACCACCGTGCGCCTTCGCGATGTTGTTGATCAGCTCCATGATGAGCACGGTCTTGCCCACCCCGGCACCGCCGAACAGGCCGATCTTGCCGCCCTTCGGGTAGGGGGTGAGCAGGTCCACCACCTTGATGCCCGTGGCGAGCACCTCGGCCTCGGTCGACTGGTCGATGAAGGCCGGGGCCGGCTGGTGGATCGGCATCGTGGTGTCGGCGTTGACCGGGCCGCGGTCGTCGACCGGTTCGCCGACCACGTTCAGGATGCGCCCCAGCGTGGCGCGGCCGACCGGCACGGCGATCGGCTCGCCCGTGTTGATCACGTCCTGGCCGCGGGTCAGGCCGTCGGTGCCGTCCATGGCGATGGTGCGCACGGTCGACTGACCGAGGTGCTGGGCGACCTCCAACACGAGGCGGCGGCCGTTCACCTCGGTGTGCAGGGCGGTCAGAATGCCCGGCATATCGCCCTCGAACCGGACGTCGACGACAGCACCCATGACCTGGGTGATCTTCCCGGTCGAGACGTTCGTGCTGGTGCCAAGCTCGTCCATGATGTTTCTCCCCATGCCCTCAGACGGCTTCCGCGCCGGACACGATTTCGATGAGTTCCTTGGTGATCGCGGCCTGACGCTGGCGGTTGTAGCTGAGCGTCAGCTTCTTGATCATCTCGCCGGCATTGCGCGTGGCACTGTCCATGGCGGCCATGCGCGCGCCCTGCTCGGAGGCGGCGTTCTCGAGCAGAGCCCGGTAGATCTGCACGGCCAGATTGGTCGGCAGCAGCCGCTCGAGGATGACCTCCTCTTCGGGCTCGAATTCGTAGAGCGCCTTGGCCTCGCTCGCCGCCGATTCCTCCTCGACCTCCGGCAGATCGACCGGCACGAGCGGCTTGAAAGTCAGCTCGGAACTGATCACCGTCTTGAAGCGATTGTAGACGATGCTGCAGCTGTCGATCTCGCCGGCGGCGAACCGATCGGTGACCATGGTGGCGATCTTCTCGGCGTCGGCGTATTCGAGCTTCTTCTTCGAGACGACGTCACCCACATAGGCGTCGATCAGCTCGCTCAGGTCGCGGCGCAGAAGATCGCGCCCCTTGCGCCCGACGCAGATGATGCGGACCTGCTTGCCCTCGGCGCGCAGCGCCTGGACCCGCCGCCGTGCTCCCCGGGCGATCGAGCTGTTGAAGCCGCCGCAGAGCCCCTTGTCCGCCGTGGCGACGATCAGAAGATGCACGTCGTCCTTGCCCGAGCCGGCGAGCAGGGGCGGCGCTTCCGGCATGCCGCGCACGGCCGCGCCGAGATTGGCGAGCATCGCCGACATCTTCTCGGCGAAGGGACGCGCCTGCTCCGCCTGCTCCTGGGCCCGCTTGAGCTTGGACGAGGCGACGAGCTTCATCGCACTCGTGATCTTGCGCGTCTGCTTGACCGAGTTGATCCGGTTGCGCAGGTCCTTGAGACTGGGCATGTCCGAGCCTCAGGCGAACGCGTTCGCGAAGGCGTCGAGGAGTTCCTTCAGCTTCCCCTCGGTGCCCGCATCGAGCTGGCCCGTGGTGCGGATGGACTCCAGAATGTCCTGACCGCGCGCGTCGAGTTCGTGCATCAGCCCGTCCTCGAAGCGCCGCACGTCGGCGACCGGCAGCGGATCGAGATAACCGTTCACGCCCGCGTACATCACGCAGACCTGCATCTCGTTGGTCATCGGCTGGTACTGCGGCTGCTTCAACAGTTCGGTCAGCCGGGCGCCGCGGTTCAAGAGCCGCTGCGTCGAGGCGTCGAGGTCCGAGGCGAACTGCGCGAAGGCGGCCATCTCGCGGTACTGGGCGAGGTCCAGCTTGATGGTGCCCGCGACCTTCTTCATCGCCTTGGTCTGCGCGGCCGAGCCCACGCGACTGACCGACAGGCCGACGTTCACCGCCGGGCGGATGCCCTGATAGAAGAGATCGGTCTCGAGGAAGATCTGACCGTCGGTGATCGAGATCACGTTGGTCGGAATGTAGGCCGAGACGTCGTTCGCCTGCGTCTCGACGATCGGCAGCGCCGTCAGCGAGCCCGACCCGTAGTCGTCGCCGAGCTTGGCGGCGCGCTCCAGAAGCCGCGAATGCAGGTAGAACACGTCGCCGGGGAACGCCTCGCGGCCCGGCGGGCGGCGCAGCAGCAGCGACATCTGGCGATACGCGGTCGCCTGCTTCGACAGATCGTCGTAGACGATCAGCGCATGCATGCCGTTGTCGCGGAAATATTCGCCCATCGCGCACCCGGCATAGGGTGCCAGGAACTGCATCGGCGCCGGGTCGGACGCGGTGGCGGCAACGACGATGGTGTACTCCATCGCCCCGCTCTCCTGCAGCGTCTTGACCAGCTGCGCCACCGAGGAGCGCTTCTGGCCGACGGCGACGTAGATGCAGAACAGCTTCTTCGAGTCGTCGCCGCCCGCGGCGTCGTTGTAGGGCTTCTGGTTGATGAAGGCGTCCACGGCGATCGCGGTCTTGCCGGTCTGCCGGTCGCCGATGATCAGCTCGCGCTGGCCACGGCCGATCG
>JBMCMJ010000345.1:0-2942 GCA_048615135.1 Pseudomonadota bacterium | reverse complement strand
CGGCGCCGACCACCACGGTGGGCGCATAGAAATAGCCCTCCGATCGCGGCCGGTGGCCGCCCGTTGCGAGCCTGCAGCCGTCGCGGACGGCACCCTCGACCAGGGCCGTCGTCCGCGCCAATTGCGCCGCATTCTGTAGGGGGCCGATCTGCGTGTCCGCCTCGAGGGGCGCGCCGATCCGGATGCGCTCGGTGAGCGCCACCAGTCGGTCCACCACCTCGTCGTGGATCGCTCGTTCGACGAGCAGCCGCGAGCCCGCAACGCAACTCTGGCCGCTGGCGGCGAAGATGGCGGCCGCCGCACCGCCGACGGCGCGGTCGAGCCGCGCGTCGGCAAAGACGACGTTGGCGGACTTGCCGCCCAACTCGAGGACACACGGCTTGGGCGCTTCGGCACAGAGACCCGCGATGATCCGCCCGCTCGCGGGCGAGCCGATGAACGTCACCTTGGCGACGGCCGGATGGCGAATGGCGCTGGCACCGGTGCTGGCACCGAGCCCGGCCACGACCTGCAGAGCACCTTCGGGCAACCCGGCTTCGAGGGCGAGGCGGGCCAGTTCGAGCGCGGACGCGGGCGTCCATTCCGAGGGCTTGAGGATCACCGCGTTGCCGCAGGCAAGCGCCGGGGCGGCATTCCAGCCGGCGACGAACAGGGGCGCGTTCCAGGGCGTGATGGTCAGGATCACGCCATAGGGCACCTTGCGCGTGTGGTTGTGGTGGCTCGTCGGCACCGGCACGACCCGCCCCATGAGCTTGTCGCACCAGCCGGCGTAGTACTCGAACATCTCCGCGACCTTGCCCACTTCGGCGCGGGCGTCGGCCAGGGGCTTGCCGACATTGGTCGCTTCGATCCGGGCGACGCGCTCGCTCGCGTCCCGCAGCCTCTGCGCCAGCACCCAGAGTCGCCGGCCGCGCTCGGCGGCCCCGAGCGCCTGCCAGGCGGTGGCACCCTCCAGCGCCGTCGCGGCGGCTTCGGCGACGACCTCGGCGCCCGCATCGGCATAGGTGAACGCGACCGCACCCGTTGCCGGATCGTGGACCGTGATCGGATCACCCCGACCCGGCACCACCCGATCGCGCACGAAACTGCCGATGCTCACGTCTTGTCTCCGAAATAGGCCCGGTTGAAGTCCTCGTCGCCGCCGAACGCCGCCACCGCCGCCTGCCAGCGCGCGATCACCGCATCGATCAGCGGCAGGGCGAGCCCGGAGCGCTCGGCGAGGCGGGCGGCGAGGGAGAGGTCCTTGGCCATGAGAGCCAGGGTGAAGCCGCTGTCGAAGCTTTCCGAGAGAATCCAGCGCGGCACGTTGACCTCGGTGACGCCGCTTCGCCCGGAAGCGCCGTTGACCGCGTTCACCAGGGTCGCTGCGGGCGTGCCCGTGGCCGCGCCCAGGCGCAGCGCTTCCCCGGCGAGCAGGATGTGCGCGGCGCACAGCACGTTGTTGACCAGCTTGGCCGTGTGCCCGGCGCCGCTCGGGCCGACGTGAACCAGCTTGGTGGCGAGCGCTTCGAGGACCGGGCGGACGACCTCGATGTCGGCCGCCTCGCCGCCGAGCATCATGGCGAGCGTGCCGGCGGCGGCACCGGCCGGCCCGCCGCTCACCGGCGCGTCGACCAGCGCGCCGCCGTGGTCGCGAAGCCGGGTCGCCAAGCGTTCGGTCACCGCCGGATCGCTCGTGGAGGTGTCGACGACACGCAAGCGGGTGCAGCCAGCCGAGAGCAGGCCTTCCGGTCCCGTCAGGACCGATTCGATGTGCTCCGGCAGCGGCAGCGAGAGCACGACCACCTCGGCCCAGGGCCGGAGTTCGTCGAGGTCGCTGCAGCAGCGGATCGCACCATCGAGGGCCTTCGCGGCGTCCGGGCGGACGTCGTGGCCGGCGACGTCGAAGCCCCGTTCGGCCAGACGTCCGGCCATCGCTGCCCCCATCCGCCCCAGCCCGACGACGGCGACCTTCGTGGTCATGACGTGGGGTCCATGTCGACGGCGAGGTGGAACACGCAGTCGCCGCGCTCGACCCGGCCCGGATGACGCTTGCAAACGGCCATTCCGTCGGCCCGGAAATGACAGGGCACGGCTGCCCGCGCCGGATCGTCGACGAAGTGCACATGGCCGGCAAGATCACCGGCCCGCACCCAGTCGCCGAGCCGCACCGCCGGCTCGAACAGGCCCGGCGCCGGCGCATAGACGAAGTGGTCGCGGCCGGGGCAGGTCATGATCCGGCCGCCTGCGGCGGGTGGCGGCGCCAGGGCGGGGTCGAGCACGCCCAGTGCCGCCAGCGAGCGCTTCAGTCCGTCCTCGACCACGGCCACGCCGTCGAGGTCCACGGCACCCCGGCCGCCGAACTCACCGCCCAGCGCCGTGACCCCGCGCTGCATGGCGGCAGCCGGCGAAAAGCGCGGATCCTTGCTGTCGAGCCAGACGAGCGACAGGGGGGCGCCGAAGCTCTGCAGGGCGGCGAGGCCCTTGGCGTTGGCGGCGGCATCGTCGGCAAAGTGGGTGCTCGCGAACACCATGTAGTCGAGCGAGCCGCCGCCCGAATGCAGGTCGTGGAAGAGGTCGGCCATCGGAAAGAGCACGCTGTCGACGTAGTAGGCGATCTGCCGGGTCGGCGTGCCGTCGGGGTCGCCCGGAAAGGACCGGTTGAGGTTGCCCTCGTCGAGCGGGGAGGTGCGCGTCCCGGCGAGGGCTGCCGGCAGGTTCAATGCGGGCAGGATGATCACGCGGCCCCGGATCCGTTCGGGCTCGAGCCAGCGGATCAGCTTCAACAGGCCGATCTGGCCCTCGTACTCGTCGCCGTGGTTGCCGGCGGTGAAGAGGGCGGTCGGCCCGTCGCCGTTCTTCACGACGACCACCGGGATCATGATCTGGCCGTAGGCCGAGCGGGTGACCGAGTGGTGCAGATAGAGCCAGCCGATCTGCTTGCCGTCGCGCTCGTAGTCGAC
>JBMCMJ010000344.1:0-2946 GCA_048615135.1 Pseudomonadota bacterium | reverse complement strand
CATGGCTACGCAACGCGCAGGCTTTTCCGAAAGCGTCCGGCTCGAGAGCGCGTGGCCGAAGCGAGGGCTGCTCGCCGTGGTGGTCGGCCTGAGCGGAGCTGCGGCCTTCGGCTTCGCAGCGGAATGGCCCGGGCGCAGCTTCGAGCCCGATCTGGCGCGGGTGATCGCGTTCATGGCGCTGGTCAAGGTGGCGATCGCAGCCCTCGTGCTCGCCGCGATCGGCTGGCGGCTCGGCCAACCGATCGGCGCCGGCGCCCTGCTCGCGCTGCTGGCGGTTTCGGCCGCTCTGGTCACCGCCCCGATTTTGGTGTGGCAGGGGGTGATGCTCGGGGTCAGCTCGTTGATGTTCAACGCGGCTCTCTTGGCACTCGGCGGCTTGGCGGTCGCCGAACACCGGGCGGTCAGGCGAGGCGGCTGAGGCTCTGCACCAGCAACTCGAAGAACGCATCGGCATCGACGCTGTCGATCACCCGCGCATTGGGCGGCCGGCCCGTGCCTGCCCGCCAGTCGACCACGGTCCGTCCGGCACAAGCGCCGTCGGTGACGATCTCGACGAAGCAGTCGCGGCCGGTGAAGAGTTCCGGCTCGAGGAGATAGCCGACCGCCACCGGGTCGTGCAGCGCTCCGCCGTCGAGCGCCTGTTCGGCATAGAAGCTCAAGAGATCGGCCACGATCGGCCCCACCCCGTTGCCGATTTCGCGGATGCGCGCGCGCCGCTCCGGCGTCGGCCGGACCTGCTCGGTAACGTCGAGGCCGAGCATGGCGATCGGCACGCCGCTTTCGAACACGACCCGCGCCGCGTGCGGGTCGACGTAGATGTTGAACTCGGCCGACGGTGTGACGTTGCCGTGGCCGATCGAGCCGCCCATCAGCACGATGCGGCCGAGCTTGGGGGCGATGGAAGGATCCTTCACCAGCGCCATGGCCACGTTGGTCAATGGCCCCGTCGCGCAGATCACCAAGCCGTCATGGGCATGGGCCAGCTCGATCAGGCGGTCGACCGCGTGACCCGGCGCAAGGTCTACCTCGGCCGGCGGCAGCTCGGCCCCGTCGAGCCCGCTCTCGCCATGGACGTGTTCGGCCGTGACCAGCGGATTGACCAGGGGCCGCGGACAGCCGGCGTAGATCGGCACGTCGAGTCGGCCGCCGAGGGTCGCGACGCGTCGCGCGTTGGTCGTCGTCCAGGCGAGCGGCACGTTGCCCGCGACCACCGTGATCGCCTGCAAGTCGAGGCGGTCGGGCTCGCCGAACGCCAGCAGCAGGGCCACCGCGTCGTCCTGGCCGGGATCACAGTCGATCACCACCTTGCGCCGCATCGAGCCTTTCTCCACCCTCGCCTCGTCGAGACGACAGCCTAGCTTCGACCCCGCGCGGAAGGAACGCCCATGAACCCGATCGAACGCCGCCTCGCCGACGCCGGCATCGTGCTGCCCGAGGCTCCGCTGCCGGCCGCCAACTACGTCCCCGCGGCCCTCGCCGGCAACCTGCTGTTCATCGCCGGCCAAGTGCCGTTCGAGGACGGCAAGGTCGCCTTCGTCGGCAAGGTCGGCAGCGAGGTGACGCTGGAGGACGGGATCGCGGCCGCACGGCTCTGCGCCATCAACATCCTGGCCCAGGCGAAGGCCGCCCTCGGCGGCGACCTCAGCCGCATCCAGCGCTGCCTGAAGGTTCAGGGCTTCGTCAACTGCGCAGCCGATTTCCTCGACCATCCGAAGGTGATCAACGGCGCCTCCGACCTGCTGGTGACCGTCCTGGGCGACGCCGGCAAGCACGCCCGCTTCGCCGTCGGCGCGCCCAGCCTGCCGCTCGGCGCCTCGGTCGAGGTCGACGCGACCTTCGCCGTGGCATGAGCGAGCCGGCGTCCGTCCATCTGGTTCGTGGCGTCGCCGGCGTCCCGCCGGCGGCCTGGGATCGACTGGCGCCGGCCGCCAATCCGTTCGTCCGCCACGGCTATCTGGAGGCACTGGAGACCTCCGCCTCGGCCGTGCCGGAGACGGGTTGGGCCGCCATTCCGGTGGTGGTGGGCGAGCCGGAGGCTCCCGCTGCCATCGCGCCTGCCTACGTCAAGTCGCACTCGGCCGGCGAATACGTGTTCGACCACGGCTGGGCGAATGCCTACGAGCGGGCGGGCGGCCGCTACTACCCGAAGCTCCAGGTCGCCGTCCCCTTCACCCCGGTCCCCGGCCCGCGCCTGCTCGCCGCTGACGAGACGGCGCGGATGCAACTGATCGCCGGTCTGGAGGCTGCGGCCGAGCGGCTCGACGTGTCATCCGTCCACGTCACCTTCTGCACGGCATCCGAGGCCGCTCTCTTCGCCGAGCGCGGCTGGGGCATTCGCCACGGTGTGCAGTATCACTGGACCGACCGCGACTACGGCGACTTCGACGGCTTTCTCGAGGTGTTGAAATCGGCGAAGCGCAAGGCGATGCGCAAGGAACGGCGCAAGGTTGTCGAGAGCGGCATCGAGGTCGTCGTCCACCGCGGCGCCGAGATCACGCCCGAGGACATGGACGCCTTCTACCCGTTCTATCTCGCCACGGTCGAAAAACGCACCTGGGGCCAGGGCTACCTCAAGCGAAGCTTCTTTCGCTTATTGGCCGAGCGCGTCGGCGACGCGCTGGTACTCGTGCTGGCCTACAAGGACGGCCGCTGCGTGGCCGGCGCCATGCACCTGGTCGGCGGCGACACCCTCTATGGTCGCCTGTGGGGCTCGCTGGAGGACTACAGGTTCCTCCACTTCGAGCTCTGCTACTACCGAGCGATCGATCTCGCGCTCGAGTGGGGACTGCGGCGGGTCGAGGCGGGCGCCCAGGGCGAGCACAAGCTGCAGCGCGGCTACGCCCCCGTGCTCACCTACTCCGCGCATCTGATCCGCGATCCGGCCCTGCGTGCGCCCGTCGAGGACTTCCTCGCCCGGGAGCGGGCGCAGATCGAAGCCGAGTTGCC
>JBMCMJ010000343.1:0-2952 GCA_048615135.1 Pseudomonadota bacterium | reverse complement strand
GCTAGTGCAGCGACGCATTCGATGGATTCGGTCGTCGGGCAGAACAAGAAGAACAAGACAGGGGGCTTTTGGCCCCCTGACCCCCGGCTGACGGCAGAGCCGTCAGCACTTGTTGGCGATGGCAACGCCATCGCCGGGGGGCGCGGGGGGACCATCAAGTCCCCCCGCTCCTTCCGAATGCGTCGTTGCACTAGCCGAGGCCGGCGCGTTGGACATCGCGGCCGCGATCGTCAGGCGATCGAGGGCCGCACGGGTGGCCTCCGCCACATCGGCAAAGGCGTGCCGGATGGCGCAACTGGCCTCGTCGGTGCAGTCCGGGCAGCGGCGGTAGGCGGTCAGGCTCAGACACGGCAGCGGGGCGATCGGGCCGTCGATCAGGCGGATGACCGCACCGAAGCTGATCCGGTCGGCCGGCTGTCCGAGCCGGTAGCCGCCGGTCCGGCCGCGGCGGCTCGCCACGAGGCCGGCGCGGCGCAGGTCGGCCAGGATGTGCTCCAGGAACTTGGCCGGGACGTTGGCTTGCTCGGCCAGCCGCGCGGCACTGGTTGCGCCTTCGGCCGGCGCGGCGAGCACGATCAGCGCGCGCAGCGCGTATTTGGCCTTCTGCGAGAGCATCGGGGCTCCTCGGCGGTCGTACTCCGGGATCGACCACCCCTAATTCCTATTGCTCTGGTAGGTGTTTCGCACCAGCCTGGGGTCACGTCCACTGCCGAAACGGAGTGCCATGGACCTCGCGGCTCCCCTGCTCGCCCTCGTGGTCGTGGCGCTGATGTTCGTGCTCTTCGTGAGCGAGCGCTATCCGCCGGAGGTCGTCGCCATCGGCGGGGTGGCGACGCTGGTGCTGCTCGGCCTGCTGGATACCGGCGAGATGCTGGGCGTGCTGTCGAACAGCGCGCCGGTGACGATCGCCGCCATGTTCGTCCTGAGCGGTGCGTTGGTGCGGACCGGCTCGCTGCATCGTCTGACGCGGCTCATGCAGGCCGGCGCGCGGCGCTACCCGCGCCTCATGCTGCCGTTCGTCCTCGGCATGACGATGGTGGCCTCCGCCTTCGTCAACAACACGCCCGTGGTGATGGTCCTGATCCCGCTCGTCATCGCGCTCGCGGCGGAACTCGGCCGGTCCTCGTCGCGCTACCTCATTCCGCTGTCCTACGCGGCCATTCTCGGCGGCACCTGTACCCTGATCGGCACCTCGACCAACCTGCTGGTCGACGGGGTCGCCCAGGCCCAGGGGCTTGCCGCGTTCCATCTGTTCGAGATCTCCCTGGTCGGCGCCGCGGTGGCCCTCGTCTGCGGGCTGTTCCTCGCGCTCGCCGGACCCTGGTTGCTGCCGGATCGGCCGACGCTCGCCGGCCTCGTCCAGCACAAGCAGCAATCGCTGTTCCTGACCGAGGCGCTGGTCAACGAGGGCTCGCCCCTGATCGGCCGGCGGCTCGACCAGATCGACGCGCTGAAGGGCCGCGATCTCGTCGTGATCGACGTGATCCGCGACGACTACTCCCGTCGCCCCGAGCTTCGCCGCCTCACCCTGCAGCCCCGCGACCGGCTGGTGCTGCAGTCCAGCGTCGGTGAAATCCTGGGCCTCAAGGCGGCCGATGGCCTGCGCGTCGGCGGGCTGTCGCCGGTGGGCGAGCGCGAAGCGACGATCATCGAGGCGCTCGTGGTGCCTCGCAGCCGCCTCGTCGGGCGGACGTTGCGGGCCATGCGTCTGCGCCGCCGCTACGGCCTCTACGTCCTCGCCGTCCACCGCCACGGGGAGGATCTGCAGAGCCGCATTGCCGACGTGGTGCCGGAGGCGGGTGACACGCTCCTGATCGAAGGCGCGCCCGAGGATTTGCGGCGCTTCGCGGAGGACATGGGCCTCGTCAACCTCACGGCGCCGAGCGAACGCCCCTATCGCCGCGACAAGGCCTGGATCGCCTCCTTGACCCTGGCGGGCGTGGTCGGGCTGGCGGCCCTGGAAGTGATGCCGATCGTGAGCCTTGCCGTGATCGGCGTCGCCGTCGTGCTGCTCACCCGCTGCGTCGATGCCGAGGAGGCGTTCGCCGCGGTCGACTGGCGCATCCTGATCCTGATCCTCGGCATGCTCGCGGTCGGCCGGAGCCTCGAGACGACCGGTGCCGTCCAGTTGATCGTCGAGGCGGTTCAGCCCTGGCTCTACGACCTGCCGCCCATCGTCATCCTGGCGCTGGCCTACGCCCTGACCTCGGTCCTGACCGAGGTGGTGACCAACAATGCGGTCGCGGTCGTCGTCACGCCCGTGGTGATCGGCGTGGCGCTCGCGCTGGGGCTCGACCCGCGACCGTTCGTCGTGGCGGTGATGATGGGGGCGAGTGCCAGCTTCGCCACACCGATCGGCTATCAGACCAACACGCTGGTCTATGGTCCGGGCGGCTACCGCTTCGGCGACTTCCTCAAGATCGGGGTGCCGATGAACCTGATCGCCGGCCTCGCCACGGTGCTCGTCATTCCGCTGGTCTGGCCGCTCGTGCCCTGAAGCCCGAGGTTCAGCCGTTCTGGGTCAGGATGACCGCCGCATAGGCGCCGAGCCCGATCTCGCCGCTGTAGCCGAGCCCGTCCTTCGGCTCGCCGTGGGCCCAGGTGTCGAGCACGGTTTGGCCGCCGAAGTCGGCCCCGTAGCCCTGCCAGTCGCCGTTGAAGCGAACCTGCCACGCGCCGCCCCGTGGCAGCCCGACACGATAGTGTTCGTAGGCGCGGTTGGCGCCGTTGACGACGACCACGACGTCGTCGCCCGGCCCGCCCCGGTCCCAGCGGTGAAACGCCAGCACTTTGTCGGTCTCGTTGACGTGGAAGACGTTGACGTGCGGTCCCCGGAGCCCGCGGCTGTCGTCCCACCAGTTGCGACGCAGGCGGATGAGGTCGCGGTACATTCGGAAGATGCCGGCGAAGCGGTCCTTTTTCGACCAGTCGAGCGGGTCGACGTCGCGGAAC
>JBMCMJ010000342.1:0-2973 GCA_048615135.1 Pseudomonadota bacterium | reverse complement strand
CGCGCGCTGGGGCGCGGACGTCCCGCCGGAGCGGCTACAGCCACTCGTCGCCTAGGGCGCTCACCGGCCGACGACCGTGGCAGGCAGCCAGAGGGTGAGGGCGGGCACATAGGTGACGAGCATGAGCACGGCGACCAGCACCCCCAGGAACGGTAGGGAGTGGCGCACGACCACGGCCGGACGCTCCTCGGCCAGTGTCGCCGTCAGGTAGATCAGATAGCCGACCGGTGGTGTGCACAGGCCGATCATCAAATTGAGGACGATCATCACGCCGAACTGCACGGGCTCCATCCCGAGCGAGACCGCGAGCGGCTGGAAGATCGGCACGAGGATGACGAGGGCGGCGAGTGGATCGAGGAACATGCCGACCGCGAAGAACAGCAGGTTCATTAAGAGAAACACGGCCCAGTCCGGCGCGCCGGTGCCGAGGATGAGATCGGCGAACTGCCGGCTGATGCCCTGGTCGGCGACGATCCAGGCGAAGATCGAGGAGGCGCCGAGGATCACCAGGATCGACGCGGTGCCGTGCGCCGCGCGCACGAGCGCGCCACCCAGGGCACTCGGCCGCAATTCTCGGTAGACGAGCGTGCCGACGAGCAGGACGTAGACGACGGCGATGGCGCCAGCCTCGGTGGGCGTGAACACGCCGCCGCGGATGCCGCCAACGATGAGCACGGGCGCCAGAAGCGCCCAACCGGCCCGCCCGGTACTCCGCCAGACCTGCGCCCGGTCTGCGCGCGGTTCGCGCGGCAAGCCGAGTTGACCGGCGCGCAGATACGCGGCCACACCCAGTCCGAGGGCGATCAACAGTCCCGGCAGGATGCCGGCGAGGAACATCGCACCGACCGAGGCGCCGGCGAGCACGGCGTAGACGATGAAGGGGATCGACGGCGGGATGATCGGCCCGAGGATCGAGGCCGTTTCGATCAGGGCGGCGGCGAAACCGGCCGGATAGCCCGCTTGCCGCATCGAGCGGATCAGCACGGACCCGATCGCGGCCGCATCCGCCACGGCCGATCCCGAGACGCCGGCCATGACGACCGAGCTCACGATGCCCACCTGGGCGAGGCCGCCGCGGACGTGACCGACCAGGGCTCGCGCGAAGGCGAGGATCCGCTCGATCACGCCCGAGACGGCCATCAGCTCGCCGGCCAGGAAGAACAGCGCGATCGCCAAGAGCGCGAAGTTGTCGATACCCTGGACGAACAGCTGGGGCACGACCTCGAGCGGCAGACCCGGTCGAACGACGAGCAGCGTCACGACGGACGCGCCGAGCAGGGCGAACACGAGCGGCACGCCGAGGGCCGCGAGCCCGAGCATGATGCCCAACAGCAGAACGAGACTCACTCGCGCCCCCTGCGGTGCGGCACGAGATCCAAGACGAGCCCGACCATCCAGAAGCTGGCGCCGATGACGAGCGCCCAGTAGGCGTATTGCACCGAGATGCCGAGCGCGGTGTAGCGGTCGTAGGCGGTCAGCTCGACCAGTGAGAGGCCGTAGCGGACAAGCAGCACCAAGAGGCTCAGCGAGACGACCCCGACAACGAGATCGAGCAGCCGGCGAGGCGCCGGCGCCAGCCGTTCGCGGAACAGGTCGATGCGCAGGTGGGCCGACCGCGCCGCACCGACCATGACCAGCCAGATGAACAGAAGTCGGGTCAGCTCCTCGCTCCAGGGCATCGACAGGCCCAGCACGTAGCGACCCGCCACGCGGGCCGCCGTGACGACGACGACGGCTGCGAGCAGGAGTGCTGCCGTCGCATCCAGCGCAGTGCGCAGGAAACGGACGGCAGCCGCCGTGCGACTCATCGAAGCGCCGTGATCGCCTGCACGGTCTCCGGGCCGAACTGCGCCTCGTAGGTGGCCTTCACCTCGTCGAAGACGACGGCTCGGAAGGCCTCCTTGTCGATGTCACGAACCACCTCGACGCCGGCGGCCTCGATCGCCTCCAGATCACCGGTCGCTTGGTTGGCGTTGAGTTCCCGCTGGTAGACGGCGGCCTCGCGGGCGGCCTGGACGAGCGCGTCCCGCAACTCCGGCGCCAAGCCGTTGAAGCGTGCGAGGTTCATCGACACGATCGATACGGTGTAGGCGTGATCGGTGAAGGAGAGATGACCCTGCACCTCCTGGAAACGGTTGGAGCGGATGATGTTCAGGGGGTTTTCCTGGCCGTCGACCGTGCCGGTCTCCAGCGCCAGATAGACCTCGGTGAAGGGCATCGGGGTCGGGATCGCGCCCCACAATTCGAAGGCCTGGACATGCGCCGGGTTCGGCGTGGTGCGGATCTTCAGCCCCTCGAGGTCGGCCGGATCATGCACGGCCCGTACGTCGTTGGTCACCTTGCGGAAGCCGATCTCCCAGAAGGCCAAGCCCTTCATCCGATGCCTTTCCAACCGACCCAGCAGATCCTCGCCGACCGCACCGTCGACGACGCGGTAGACATGATCGTAGTCGGCGAACAGGTAGGGCAGGTCGAGCACGTTCAGGCTCGGTTCGAAGCGGGTATAGAACGGATTGCCCGTCTGGCCGATGTCGATCGTGCCGAGCCGCACGCCTTCCAGGATCGTCGGATCGTTGCCGAGCTCGCCCGCCGGATGGATCGAAATCGCGATGCGCCCGTCGGTCAACTCGCCGACCCGCTCGGCGAACCATTCGGTGGCGAGATGATGGGTGTCACTGGTCGGCTGCGTGTGGGCGAAGCGGAGCGTCACTTCCTGAGCCGCGGCGCTGCCGAGTCCGATCATCGACAAAGCCGTGGCCACGAGCCACATCGCACTCCTGAACATGGTGTCCTCCCCCTGATGCGGCATGCGCGCACCGTTTGTTCGTTGGCGTTTCGGGATGCCAGCCGAGCCCCGGGCCGGTCAAGCCCGCTCCGCCGACGCCGCTTCGCGATAGGGAAGATAGCTTTCCAGCAGCGGCAACTCGGCTTCGATCTGCGCCCGCTCCCGGGCGAGGAAGTCCTCGACGGGCG
>JBMCMJ010000341.1:0-2984 GCA_048615135.1 Pseudomonadota bacterium | reverse complement strand
CACCGCCCTGGTAGAACCAGGAGAGCATGGTGGTCGCCGAGCCGCCGAACACCGGACCCGTGCCGAAGAACGAGGCGGCCTTCGACTTGCCGTACCAGTAGACCGGCACCGAGTGCGCGGCATCGAGCACGCCGTCGTGAACCGCGTCCATCACCTGGAACGCACCGACCACGGCACCGGCGGGCAGCAGGTCGATGCTCAGCCGGCCGCCGGACATCTCCTCCACGCGGGTCACGTACTCGCGGGCGAAGTCCATCCAGATGTCGGCTGCCGGCCAGGACGTCTGCATCCGCACGACGAGCGGCGCCTGGCCCACGACGGCCGGGGCGGCAACGCCGGTGGCCGCGGCAGCGCCACCGGCGATCGCGGTGGTACGCAGAAACGAGCGGCGCGAGGCCGTCTTGTTGGTGTCGGTCATGAGGAAACCTCCCATCGGTAAACGTCGGTGCGTCCCCAGGGGAGGGGGCCGTTCGGCCCTGGCCCGTTGCCGGACGTTGCGGCTGACCCTCCCCGATCGGCGCTGTGTCGGCAGTGACGAGGATTTCGACTTTTTGTCAACCCAGCTACCGGAAAACGGGACGGCCGAGTGCGTTTCGTCAGTGGCGCCGGGCGCGGATCTCGGCGACGAGTTGAGCGGTCGGCTGTGGCAGCGCTGCTGCGTCAACCTCGCCGTGCAGCACCGGCAGGATCCGCTTGGCGAGCTGTTTGCCCAACTCGACGCCCCACTGATCGAAGCTGTTGACGCCCCAGATCTGGCCCTGAACGAAGATCTTGTGTTCGTAGAGCGCCACCAGCCGCCCGAGCGCGTAGGGGGTCAGCTCGTCGTAGAGGATGGTCGTGGTCGGTTGGTTCCCGGAGAAGAGTTTGTGCGGCAGCAGCGTCTCGAGCGCCTCGCCGAGGATACCCTGCGCCTCCAGTTCGTGACGCGCTTCTTCGGGCGTCTTGCCGAAGGCCAGAGCCTCGGTCTGGGCGAGGCAGTTGGCCAAGAGCCGGAGGTGATGATCGCCGAGCGGCGTGCCGCTGCGGGCGGCGACGATGAAGTCGGCGGGCACCGGTTCGGTACCCTGGTGCAGGAGTTGAAAGAAGGAATGCTGGCTGTTGGTGCCGGGCTCACCGAACAGGATCGGTCCGGTTTTGTAGTCCACCCGGCGCGAATCGCGGCGCACCGACTTGCCGTTGCTCTCCATGTCGGCCTGTTGCAGATAGGCGGGCAGTCGCGCGAGTCGCTGGTCGTAGGGCAAAATCGCGAGGCAGTGCGCACCCAGGAAGTTGCGGTTCCAGATGCCCACCAGCGCGAGCAGGACGGGCAGGTTCTGCTCGAGCGGAGCCGTGCGGAAGTGCTCGTCCATGGCGTGCGCGCCTTCGAGCAGTTCCACGAAACGCGGGTAGCCGATCGCCAGCATGACGGGCAGGCCGATCGCCGACCACAGCGAATAGCGGCCGCCGACCCAGTCCCAAAACCCGAACATGGCGTCCGGATCGATGCCGAACGCGCGCACCTCGGCCTCGTTGGTCGAAACGGCGACGACGTGCCGGGCGATCGCCGCCTCGTCGCCCAGCCGGTCCAGCAGCCAAGCCCTGGCGGACCGGGCGTTGGTCATGGTCTCGTCGGTGGTGAACGTCTTCGAGGCGACGACGACCAGCGTGCGCGCCGGATCCAGATCGCGGCAGACCTGGGCGAAGTGGGAATCGTCGACATTGGAGACGAAATGCACGCGCAATTCGGGGGAGGCGTACGGCCAGAGGGCTTCGGTGACCATCGCCGGGCCCAGATCGGAGCCGCCGATGCCGATGTTGATCACGTCGGTGATGCGCTCGCCGGTAAAGCCGCGCCAGGTTCCACCGCGCACGTCGCCGACGAACCGCTCCAGTCGCGCCAGCACCGCGCGCACGTCGGGCATGACGTCGTGGCCGTCGACGTGAATCGGTCGGTCCGAGCGGTTGCGCAGGGCAACGTGGAGCACCGCGCGATCCTCGGTCGTATTGATCCGCTCGCCGGCGAACATCGCATCCCGCCAAGCCTCCAGACCGGTCGCGCGGGCCAGATCAATCAGCAGATCCAGGGTGTCGGCACCGATCCGTTGCTTGGAGAGGTCGAGCAAAAGATCGTCGAGACGAAAGCTCAGGTGAGCGAAGCGATCGGGATCGTTCGCGAACCACTCCCGCAGATGCCGGTCGCGGTTCTTCAACGCATGGAGTTCGAGCGCTTTCCACGCATCGGTCTGGGTCAGGTCGGTCATCGGTGCTGGCGCCCTTGGTTTGCGGGTGTCCACGACGTCGTTCCGAGCAAGGCGGTCGGCTATGCGAGTGCAAGGTCAGACGATCCGGCCCCGCTCGGTGGCAGCCTCGAAGGCGAGTGCTGCCGCGAGCACGTCGTCGTCCGCCCCCTTGGCGCCGACGATCTGCAGACCGACCGGCAAGGCGTCCTGCGTCAGTCCGGCGGGCACGCTGGCCGCCGGCTGCTGTGTCAGATTGATCGGATAGCTGAAACCCGCCCACTCGGTCCAGCGTTCCAGGCCGCTGCCGGGAGGGAGTTCTTCGCCAACAGCGAAGGCCGGGATTGCCGTCGCGGGCGAGACCAAGAGGTCGATTTCCCGGACGAACAGCGTCTCCATCGCGGCCCCGAAAGCCGCGCGGGCCCGGGCGGCATCGAACTGTTCGTCGACACCGAAGCGCCGCCCTGCTTCGGCCACTTCCCGCAGGCCCGGATCGATCCGCTCGTGCAGAGCGGGATCGATCGCGCGCAGACGCTGGGCGGCACCGCCGAACCAGTGTACCCGGAAGACCTCGTGCAGCCTGTCCTGCGGCAACTCGATCGGGACCAGTTCGGCACCGAGATCGGCGAGTACGGCGAGGGCACGATGAAAGACCAACGTGACCTCGGGGGCAACGCTGCCCGAAGGCGGGGTCGACCAGACGCCGATCCGTCGCCCGTGCAGATCCGGATCCAGCAGGTCGACCTCCGGGATCGGGGTCCAGGACTG
>JBMCMJ010000340.1:0-2984 GCA_048615135.1 Pseudomonadota bacterium | reverse complement strand
CTGGTCGACGCGACCATCGAACAGACCGCCTATTATGGCGATTTGAGCTTCGTTTTCGTGCGTTTGGCCGATGGCACGGTGCTGCAGGTCAGCCGCTACAACGTCAATCGTCTGGACAAGGGCGACCCGCCGGAAGGCACGCGCTGCCGGGTCGGCCTGCATCCCGAGGATCTGCTGCTCGTCGGCACGGCTCGCGTTGCTGTCCCAACTCCGGAATAAGTTCGGATAGAGGACGTCTCGACTGGTACCCGTGCATCGCTCACGATTTTTTCGCGCAGCGCCAACAGTGGGTCGACGAGTTGCGGACGCTTGGAGGGGACTCGATCCACCCGACCCCGTCGAGCCAGGGTTCGGACACGCTCGGAGTGGCGGTCGTCGCCCGCGCCCAGCTTGCCGTGCGCCGGCGCCGCCTGAGCGTCCTTCTCGTTACGGGGCTCGTCGCCGTCAACGCCACGGCGCTCGCGGGCTGTCTGGCCTATGGCGGGGACGCGATGCTGGTGTGCCTTCTGTTGGGGGGCTTGGGCCTCGCCTTCAGCCTGACCCTGGCGCGGCTGATGTTCCTCGACTGGCAACTCGCCGACCGCGTGCTCGGCGCGACCGACGCCGCTCGCCGACGCCTCGACCGACTGGCCCACGCCGACGCGCTGACGGGCCTGCCGAACCGGCGGGCGTTGCAGCGCGAACTGCTCCGCTGGTGCGCCGAGGAGGAGCAGGGCCTGCGGGGGTTCGCGCTGCACCTCGTCGACGTCGACGACCTCAAGCGGATCAACGACCGCTTCGGTCACGCCGCAGGCGACGCCGTGCTGCAGGCCGTGGCGCTGCGCCTGGGTGCCACCGTCCGGCAGTCCGATCTCGTGGTGCGTCTGGCCGGCGACGAGTTCGTCGTCCTGCAACGCGAGGCCACGCCGCTCGCAGCCGAACGCCTGGCCGGGCGCATGGTCGAAGCCCTGCGGCATCCGCTGGACGACGATCGAGCCCCGTTGATCCCGACCGTCAGCATCGGCACCGCGGTGTACGGCGGCAACCGTGACGCGCCGGAGGCTTTGCTGCGGGCCGCCGACGAGGCGCTCTATCTGGCCAAGGCGCACGGCCGCAACGGCTTCGTCCTGGCGGGGCCAACCAGTGCGCCGCCGCAAGGGCTCGAGGCCCCGCTCCCTGCCTCCGTTGGCTGAGGCGTCCTCAGCGCGCCGCCTTGGCCAGGGCTTGGTCGAGGTCGGCGATGATGTCGTCCACCGTCTCGAGGCCGATCGACAGCCGCACCACATCCGGCCCGGCACCGGCGGCGATCTGCTGCTCCTCGGTGAGCTGGCGGTGGGTGGTCGAGGCCGGGTGGATGATCAAGGAGCGCGTGTCGCCGATGTTGGCGACGTGCGAGAACAGCTCGCAGGCGTCCACCAGCTTGACGCCCATCTCGTAGCCGCCCTTGACGCCGATGGTGAACACCGAGCCCACGCCCTTCGGGCAATATCTCTCGAGTACCGGCGTCCGGTTCTGCGGCAGGCGCGGGTAGGAGACCCAGCTCACCTCCGGGTGCCCGTCGAGCCAGGCCGCCACCACATCGGCGTTGGCCACGTGCCGCTCCATGCGGAGGCTCAACGTTTCGAGGCCCTGCAGGATGAGGAACGCGTTGAATGGCGAAAGGGCCGGGCCCATGTCGCGCAGACCGATCGCCTTGTTGCGCACGGTCAGCGCGAAGCTGCCGAAGGTCTCGTAGAAGCGCAGCCCGTGATAGGCGGCACAGGGCTCGGTCATCAGCGGGAACTTGCCCGACGCCCCCCAGTCGAACTGGCCGCCCTCGACGACGATGCCGCCGACCGAGTTGCCCTGCCCGCCGATGTACTTGGTGAGCGAGTGGGTGACGATATCGGCGCCGTGCTGCAGCGGGTTGCAGAGGGCCGGCGAGGGCAGGGTGTTGTCGACCACGAGCGGAATGCCGTGGGCATGGGCGACGTCCGCGATCGCCCGCAGGTCGGAGACGATGCCGTCGGGGTTGGACGCGCTCTCGATGAAGACCGCGCGGGTCCGCTCGTCGATCGCCGCATCGAACGCGGCCGGATCGCGCGGATCGACGAACTTCGTCTCCCAGCCGAATTGCGGGAAGGTCTGCGTCATCTGGCTGATCGAGCCGCCGTAGAGCTTCGAGCTGGCGACGATGTTGGTGCCGGGCGTGAGCAGGTTGAGGAAGGTGAGGAACTGCGCCGCGTGGCCGCTGCCCATCGCACAGGCGGCAACCCCACCCTCCAGCGCGGCCACCCGCTCTTCCAGGATCGAGACGGTGGGGTTGGTCAGCCGCGAGTAAATGTTGCCGAACTGCTGGAGATTGAACAGCGACGCCGCATGGTCGACGTCCTCGAAGGCGAACGAGGTCGTCTGATAGATCGGCACCGCACGGGCCCCGGTCGTCGCATCCGGCGCGTAGCCCGCGTGCAGGGCCAGGGTCTCGAAGCCGTGCTTGCTCTCGGCCATCTCGCCGATCTCCTCAGTTGGCTCGGGGTTTCTGTCCGAGCTGGCGGGCGGTCGAGCGTTTCGCCGAAACCACACCGCGATTGACGCCCAACCAGCCGATCTCACCGAAGAGGCGTCCATATTCGATCTTCGGGCAGCGGTCCATCACCACCCGCAAGCCCGCCGCCTCCGCCTTGGCGGCGGCCGCGTCGTCGCGCACGCCGAGTTGCATCCACACGACGGGGATGCCGAGGCGGATCGCATCGTCGACGATCGGCGCCACCTCGGCCGAACGGCGGAAGATGTCGACCAAGTCCGGTCGCGCCGGCAATTCGTCCAGCGAGGCGTAAACGCGCTCGCCGAGAATGGTCTCGCCCACCGCACGCGGGTTGACCGGCCACACCGTGAAGCCCTTCTTCTGCAGGTAGAGCATGGCGAAGTAGCTCGGCCGCATCGGGTTGGTGCTGGCGCCGACCATGGCGATGGTCTTCACCTCGCCCAGGATCGCCTTCAGCCAGTCGTCGTCGTAGGCGAGGGGT
>JBMCMJ010000339.1:0-2986 GCA_048615135.1 Pseudomonadota bacterium | reverse complement strand
ACGACGTCCTCGAGGGCGGGGCCGGCGCGGACACCTTCGTCTTCGGTCGCGGCCGCGATGTCATCGAGGACTTCGGCTTCGGCGCCGACGTCATCGAACTGTCCGCGTCGCTGGGTGTGTCGAGCTTCGACGACGTGCTGGCGCGGGCAACCACGGTCGATGGCGGCGACGATGTGCTCGTCGACTTCGGCGGCGGTAACACGCTGCGCCTGGAGGACGTGGCGCTCGCCAGTCTGACCGCCGACCACTTCGTGTTCGGCTGAACCGGGGAAACCCGCCGGCTCGTGCCGGCGGGATCACCGTCGGGCGACGAGCGCCTTGAGGTCGCTCGCGGGGTCCGCGAGCAGGGCGGGTGCGGCGCGGACCCGCTCGCGGACCAGCCGTCGGCCCAGGGCGTAGTCGGCGCCGCTGTTGACCGCCTGGACGGCGGTGATCACGCCGTCGGCCAAGCCGTAGAGCGCGAAGCCGCCGCTTGCCGGATCGCCCCGCCGCACCCAGTCGAGCCCGTCGTCGGCAACGCCGACCATCTGGATCATCAGATCGAACTGGTGCGTCCAGAACCACGGCACCTCGGTCATCGCCGTGGGCGTGCCGGTAAGCGTGCGCGCCACGGCCTTGGCCTGGTCGACCGCGTTCTGCACCGATTCCAGCCGGATGCGGCGGCCGAGAAAGCCGTGATCCTGCACGCTCACGTCGCCGATCGCAAAGACGGCCGGATCGTCGGTTCGGGCCATCGCGTCGGTGACTACCCCGCCGTCGGTGGCGAGCCCCGATGCTGCGGCGAGTTCGTCGTTGATCGCCGCCCCGATGCCGACCACCACCAGATCCGCCGGCAGCACCCGCCCGTCGGCCAAGCGCACGCCCTCGACCCGCTCGTCGCCCGTGAAGGCAGCCACGCCGATGCCGGTCTCGAGCACCACGCCCTCCTGCTGGTGCCGCTCGGCGACGAAGGCCGCCAGCTCCGGGGCCACGCCGCGGCTGAGCACGCGGGGCAGCGCCTCGACGACGGTGACGGTGGCGCCGAGCTTGGTCAGGCTCGCTGCGATCTCCATGCCGATATAGCCGGCGCCGACCACCACCGTGCGCAGCCCCGGCCGGACCCGCGCTCGCAGCTGGCGTGCATCCTCGATACCGCGCAACGTCAGCACGCCGTCCAGCTCGGCGCCCGGAATACGCAGCCGCCGCGCCCGGCTGCCGGTCGCCAGCACGCAGGCTTCATAGGGGAGGCGTTCACCGTCCTCGGTGACGACCGCCCGGCCCGCCCGGTCCAACTCGGCCACCCGTGTGCCGAGCCGGAGGTCGATGCCGAGATCGGCATAGGCCCCCTCGCTGCGGAAGAAGAGCCGCGCTTCGTCCAGCTCGCCCGCCAGGAACGCCTTGGACAAAGGCGGGCGCTCGTAGGGCGGAAAGGGCTCCTCACCGAACAGCACGATGGGCGCCGTGCTCTTCAACTGCCGCAACGACGTCGCGAGCTGCATGCCGGCCTGACCCGCGCCGACGATGACGATGGGGCCGGTGACGGGCTCGGACATGACGGGACTCCAAGGCGGATGGGCAGGAGCAGGGGTAATACGGCGACGGCAAGAAGCTAGGGGGCTTTTGGCCCCCTAGGACCCCCGGCAGCGGCGTTGCCGCTGCACTTGGAAAGGTGGCCGGCGCTCGCGCCGGCCCGGGGGTTTCCAAGGGGGCCAAAAGCCCCCTTGGCTTTCTGTTTCCCCGGCGTCGCCCTTCTGGCATGAGAGCCGCCTGCCAGGGGAGAGACGGGTGATGGTGGGGATCGAGCAGCTCTTGCGGCCGGAGTTTACGGGCCTGGAGGAGAGCGGGATCGGCAAGGTGGTGCGGCGCGGCTTCGGCAAGCCGGGCGTGTTGCCGCTTTGGGTGGGCGAGGGCGACGTGCCGACGCCGGAGCCGATCCGGGCGGCGGCCAAGGCGGCGCTCGATAAGGGCGAGACCTACTACAACATTCCGCGCGGGCGGATGGACCTGCTGCTCGCGTTGAAGGCCTATCTGGAGCGGCTCTACGGGGTGGAGATCGACCAGGGGCGGCTGGTGGTGCCGGGCTCGACCATGCTGGCGCTGAACTACGCGGCGCAGATGGTGCTGCGGCCGAACGATCACGTGGTGGTGGTGACGCCGCACTGGCCGAACGTGCTGAACGTGCTGCAGATGGTGCCGACCGAGGTGACGTTCGTTCGCCTGGAGGCGAAGGAGGGGCACTGGCACCTGGACCTGAACAAGCTCGAGGCGGCCATGCGGCCGGGGACGCGGGCGCTCTACGTCAACACGCCCTCCAACCCGACCGGCTGGGTGATGCCGGCGGCGGACGTGCAGGCGGTGATGGACCTCTGCCGGGCCAAGGGCATCGTCGTGTTTGCCGACGAGGTCTACCACCGCAACGTGTTCGACGGCGACGTGGCGCCCTCGTTCCTGGAGGTGGCGGCCCCCGACGATCCGCTGATCTCGATCAACGGCTTTTCCAAGGCCTGGGCGATGACCGGCTGGCGGCTCGGCTGGCTGGTGGCGCCGGCGGGATTCGAGGCGCAACTCTCATCCTTCTCGACCATCCTGAATACGGGATCCACTTCGTTCGCCCAGTTCGGCGGCAAAGCCGCGCTCGGCGAGATCGGCGAGCCGATCGTCCGGCAACTGCGGGAAGGCTACAAGGAAGGCTTCGAGGTGGTGCGCCGCCGCCTGGGCCAGCACCCGAAGATCGAGCTGCGCGAGCCGGACGGCGCCTTCTACGCCTTTCCCAAGCTGAAGGGCCTGACCGACAGCCTCGCCTTCTGCCAGCGCCTGCTGGACGAGGAGAACGTCGGCGTGGCCCCCGGCTACACCTTCGGCCCCGGCAACGAAGCCCATGTCCGCCTCTGCTTCGCCATGTCCCACGACCGCCTCGACGAGGCGCTGAGCCGGCTGGTGCGGTTCGTCGACCGGCATCTCTAGGCTGGGCAAGGAAAAGGGTGGGGGGACTTGATGGTCCCCCCAC
>JBMCMJ010000338.1:0-3001 GCA_048615135.1 Pseudomonadota bacterium | reverse complement strand
ACGAGGTGCCAGCCGTCGGCGCGCAGCGCGGGCGAGCGCCACCGCCGGGCCGCCCGCAGCAGGAGGCCCGCCCAGACCGCGTTGATCACGGTCGCAACCCCGTTGACGACGAGGCCCGACCAGGGGGCGTCGAGCGGGCGGGGGTCGAGCAGGGCCTGGGCCGCTTCCCTGAGGATGACGATCGCCGCGATCACGATCAGCACGCCTTCGACCACGGCGGAGAGATATTCCGCCTTGTGATGGCCGTAGGGATGGCGGGCGTCGGCCGGGTGGGCGGCGAGCCAGAGCGCCCAGAGAGCCAAGAGCGAGGCGGCGACGTTGACGATGCTCTCCAGCGCGTCGGACAAGAGCGCCACGCTGCCGGTCAGCCACCACGCCGCGGTCTTGAGGCCGAGGACCGAGAGGCCCACGAGCACGCCGAACAGGGCCATCCGGGCGCGGTCGTCGGTGAGCAGCATGGCGTGGTCCCGCAAAGGCTGCCGGGCGAGGGTCAGGCGAACGCGTCGCCGCGGGCCATGTTGTCGGGCCAGGTGCGTGGCGCGCCCAGGACGTGCGCCGCCCGCTGCGGCCAGTAGGGATCGGCGAGCAGCGTGCGGGCGAGAAAGACGAGGTCGGCCGCACCGGTGGCGATGATCTGCTCCGCCTGATGGGGGCTTCGGATCATGCCCACGGCCCCGGTGGCGAGGCCGGTGCGCGCTCGCAGGCGCTCGGCGAACGGCACCTGATAGCCGGCGAAGGGGGCGATCTTCTGCGCCGGGTGCAGACCTCCGGACGAGCAGTCGATCAGATCGACGTCACCGCGCGCGGCGAGTGCCTCGACGAGTGCGGTGGTCTGCTCCTCGTCCCAGCCGCCGTCCACCCAGTCGGTGACGGACAGGCGGACGAACAGGGGCAGGTGATGCGGCCACTCCTTGCGGGTGGCGTCGATCACCTCGTGCAAAAAGCGCGTGCGACCCTGGAGGTCGCCCCCGTAGGCGTCGTTGCGCCGGTTGGACAGAGGCGAGAGGAACTGGTGGACCAGATAGCCGTGCGCGCCGTGCAGCTCGACCACCTCGAAGCCGGCCTCGCGGGCGAGTGCGACCGAGCGGGCAAAGGCGGCGACGACGGTGCGGATGTCGTCCTCGTCCATCGCCGCCGGCTCCGGCCAGCCCTCGGCATAGGCGACCGGCGAGGGGGCGATCGTCGCCCACGCCCCCTCGTTCGCCGGCAGCGCCTTGCCGCCCTTCCAGGGCAGGTTGGCCGAGGCCTTGCGGCCGGCATGGCCGATCTGGATCCCCGGCACCACGCCCTGCTGCTTCACGAACCGGGCGATCCGAGCGAGTGCATCCCGCTGGGTCTCGTTGTAGAGGCCGAGGCAGCCGGGTGTGATCCGCCCGCGCGGCTCGACGTGCACCACCTCGGTGAAGACGAGGCCGACACCACCCACGGCCCGGCTCGCCAGATGCTGGAAGTGCCAGTCGTCGGCGACACCGTCGACCGCGCAGTACTGGCACATCGGCGAGAGCACGATGCGGTTGGGCAGCGTGATCGAGCGCAGCTTCAACGGCCGGAACAAGTGGGGGCCGTCGGCCGGGCCTTCGCGATGGGTGGTGACGATCACGGGATGCCCCTTTGCGCGGATGGACGTGGTGCCCTTCGGCGCCCGGTCCTAGCGTCGAGGTGGGTGCGTGTCACGGCCGGAAGGGGGGATGGTGGCGACGGAACCGCTGCGCCCGGTGCCGCTCGCACCCAACGCCCTGAAGGCGATGGGGCTGATGGCGGTCGCGGCCTTCAACGTGGCGCTGGTGACCCTCCTGGTCCGTCTCGCCACGGACACCGGCCTGCACCCGTTCGTCGTTGCCTTTTTCCGCAACCTGTTCGGCGTGATGCTGCTCCTGCCGCTGGCCTTGCGGGCGGGCCGGGCCAGTTTCCGCACGCCGCACCTGCATTTGCACGCGCTGCGCGGCGGTCTGCAGACCGTGGCCATGCTCGGGTGGTTCTACGGTATCACCATCATCCCGATGGCGACGGTCGCGGCCCTCTCGTTCACCGCACCGCTGTTCGCCACCCTGCTCGCCGTCCTGGTGCTGGGCGAGGTGGTCGGCGTCCGCCGTTGGGCGGCGCTCGCCGCCGGCTTTCTCGGCACCTTGATCATCCTTCGGCCGGGCGCGGACGTGGTCGACCCGGGCGCCCTCTACGTGCTGCTCGCGGCCTGCGCCTGGGGTTCGGTGATGATCGTCGTCAAGGTGCTCGGCCGGATCGACACGAGCCTGACGCTGACACTCTACGGCGGCTTTTTTCTCGTGCCGTTCACCCTGGTGCCGGCGCTGTTCGTCTGGAGTTGGCCGACGGCGCAAGCCCTGATCCTGCTCGTGGCGATCGCCGCCGTGGCGAGCCTCTCCCAGCTCTGCGTCGCCCAGGCGTTCAAGCTGGCCGATACCTCGGTCGTGCTGCCGGTCGACTTCACCAAGCTGATCTGGGGGGCCGCGATCGGCTATCTGGTCTACACGGAGATTCCCGACTGGGGCACGTTCGTGGGCGGTGCGGTCATCTTCGCGAGCGTGGTCTACGTCGCCTACCGCGAGCGCCGGCAGCGGGCGGCGACCCGCTAGGCCAAGTCGGATCGCCTACCAGCGGCGCCGGCGGAACGGGTCGTCCATCGGGTTCTCGAACGGATCGCTGCCGATCACGATGTCGATACCCCCACCGACGCCGCCACTGCTGCCGACGGTCAGTCCGCCGCGCGGCTGAACGGGGCGCACCGCCGTGCTGGTGGGTGCCCGCATTGTCGCGGGCGGCGGGTTGGCGGCCCGCGCGGCCGCCCGCTCTTCGAGGGCCGCGCAACTCGCCTCGTCACCGCGCGCGCACGCCGCCGACAGCCGCTCGGTCACCGTCTGCGGGGCGCAGCCGGCGAGCAGGGCGACCAAGAGCGCCATGCTAGAGCCGGCGCAGATCGGTCGCATATTCGACATCGCTCACCCTCCGAAGCATCGTCGCCCGCTCCTTCTCCTTGGCCGTGACC
>JBMCMJ010000337.1:0-3023 GCA_048615135.1 Pseudomonadota bacterium | reverse complement strand
TCGCCGCGCCGATAAAAAACGGCATGCTGACCCGGAGCGCCTGCAGCAGGTTGGTAGGGCGAAACGACAAGGTGAAGAAGGCGAGAATCAACAGGACCGTCGCCAACGGCGAGAGGCGGATGCCGAGCACGGGCAAGGGTAGCCAGAACGCGATCTTTCCGGCGATCAACATGACGAGGAGCAGCGCCTCGATACCGCCGGCCGCACGCGCGTCCGACGGCAGCGACGCGGATGTCGAAAGGCCGGAGAAGGGGCGACGCGCCTGCATCATCGAAACCTCGCGAGGGGCGCCGAGCCGACCGGGCGAAACGCTCGCGGCGGGCGGGCAGGGCGCGGGACGTCACGCATTCGGGGTCGCCGCCGGGCGCCGGCTGTCGTACCACCAGAACAGCGGCCAAAGCGGCCAAACCTGCCGCTGCACGCGGCGGCGCTCGGCGGCGCCGAGTTCGCGGCGCCATGCGTCGTCGAGGCGGATGCGCACCGACCGGGCCATGCGGTCGGGATTGCCCATCACCGTGTGGCCGGGCACCAACGACGCCTCGCCGTCGCGGATCAACCCGTCGATTGCGCTTCGCGACACGCCGACGAAGTCGGCGATGGCCGCCAGGGTTGCGCTCGGGTCGCGCACGAAGCTTTCGTAGGTGAGACCCATCGACCGCGTTGCCCGCCATCGGGCGGCGAGGGCCATGGCGTTGGCGCGGACCCAGCGACGCGCCACTTCGTCCGGCGCGAACACGTCCATCATCCGCTCCTCCCAGGCGATTTCCGGACGTTTTTTCTGGCGCTGCCACGAGTAAGCGACGGCCCGCGGGTCGCGTAACAAATGGAGGAAGGAGAGCTCGACGTTCGGCAGGCGGGACAGAGCCATTGCGTAGAGCGCGTCCTTCGAGCTGTCGACGATCACCCGTCCGCCGCAGGCCTCGTGCAGGGCGCCATAGAGCGCCTGCAGCGAATCCGCGAGGCGGCCGAAGGCCGCTTCGTGTGCCGCATCGCCACGGCCGCGCAGCAGGGCCCATTTGGCGTTGCGCCCGGCAGCGACGTCGCGCTGGTCGGCAAACCGCCGGGGGTCGAAGGACTCCATGCCGCCGACCGCCCGGGCCATGACGTCGCGCCAGAAGGGACAGGCCTGGAACGGCTCGCCGCAGCCGCAGAGTTGCCGTTTGTCGAACCGTTCCTTCGACCAGGAGAGCTTGTCGATCTCGCCGAAGGCGGCAAAATCGTCGCTTTGATCGAGCAGCCGCTCCAGCAGCGAGCTGCCGCTGCGGCCGATGCCGCCGATGAACAGGATACGGATGCGTGGGGTGGGCATGGGGGCCTCAGGCGGCATAGCCGTGCTGCTCCATGACGTCGCCGCACAAGCGCCAGAAGGTCGCGCGCTGGGTTGTGGCCCAATCGTTCCAGCCGCCGACGACGTGCTGCTGCGTGCTGTTCTTCGGCGCCTTGATCTCGCGCTGCACGACGGCCGGTTCGAGGTCGAGCCCCAAAGGGACGACGATGTTGGCCATGACGTAGTCGGGGTCGCGGACGAACTCTTCGAAACGGACGAAGGTCGGGATCTTGGCCGCCAAACGCAGGGTGTCGTACCGCCAGTACCAGCAGGCGCGGGCGAAATCGTCCATTTCGGCCAACTCTTCGACGAACGGATCGTCGATGTGGAGTTGCGATGCGCGCGCCACTAGGACATCGATCATCCAACGATCGCGGGCGAGCATCGAGCGTACCACGTCACGACCGTCGCGCACGAGGCGAAGAATGGGCGCTTCGGGAAAGGACCGGCGCAGCGGTTCGATGAAATGCCGCAGACGGCTGTTGACCTCGCCGTAGCGGCGGGGCCGGGCAGCTGCGGCCCAGGCCTGGATACGGTGGCGGCGATAGTCGCGCACATAGGCGTCGGCAAAGGCCGGTTCGACGCGACCGCGTTGGGCGGCGTAGATGTCGGCCACGCACGGCTCGTGCGCAACCGTGGCGTTGGCGGCGCGGTCCAGCAGATCCGCGAGGAACTGCGTGCCGCTGCGCCCGTGGCCGACGACGAAGAACACGTTGTCGGCAGGCACCCAGTCCGCCCGGCCCCGACCAGGGTGTGTCAGGCCGTCGACGAGACGGGCAACGGCATAGCGGATATGGGCTTTGCGATAGGGTAGATTCGGCAACGTCCAGGCATCCCCGTAGGTCCGCTGGAACACCGGGCCAGCGTTAAACCCATGGCGATGGTGTACCGATCGGCGGCAGCCGATGCGAGCCGTCTTTTCGCGACTGGTGCAACCCCGAGTATGAGTAACGAACGGTGCCGCCGGGCCGCGATCGCTGCGGCTCGTCTTGGAGCGCCTTCATAGGAGCAAGCTATCGTTGGCGAAGAACCCGTTGGTGAGTTCGTCCTCGAGAAAGGCGCCGAGCCAATAGCGAGCCTTGCCGACGCCGATGCTGTCGTCTCCGGTGCGGTCGGTGAGGCGGTCGTCCTCGAAGGCGAAGCCGAGGTCGTAGAAGCCGTCCAGCACGGTGCGCACCGCCGGCTCGCCGAAGATGAAGGTGAAGCCCTCGCGAAAGCCGACGATCTCGTCGAAGCCGCCGTCGGGGCTGCGCAGGGCTTGCCAGTCGAGATCCGGCTGATCGAGCAACCACGCGTTGATCGCGAACACGTCCGGGCGGGAAATCACCCCGTCGGCGGCCACGCCGGTGGCGCGGATCGCGTCGACGATCGCGATGTTCATCGTCACCGCCGCCTCGGCGGCGGTCTTCACCGCCGCCGGTCCCGCGTTCTGGGCGAGCACGTCCATCGAGTGGAGCAGATCGACGATGCGATCGAGATAGGTACCGGTCGCTTGGTTCGGCTCGAGGTCGGGGTCGACGAGTTCGGGCGGAATGGGCGGTCCGAAATTGCCCGTGTAGACCCGGCCGGTCGGCCAGACGATTCCTTCGGGCAGGGCCGGATAGGTCGACGGGTCGGCGAACAGGCCGCTCTCCAGTTCCTCTTCCAACAGGAAATTCGTCCAGTTCGCCGCCAGCTGGAAGCTGATGTTGTGTTC
>JBMCMJ010000336.1:0-3044 GCA_048615135.1 Pseudomonadota bacterium | reverse complement strand
TCCTTCGGCCCGTCGCCGTCGGGCGTGTCGTCGGGGCCGTCGTCGTCCGCGGTCTTGGCCGCCGGCTGCAGGTTGACCGGGCGCGCTGCCGGGACCGCCTCCTTCGCGGCGTCGGCTTCGCGGTCGGCGAGGGTGAACTGCAGGCCGAACTCGACGCCCGGATCGGCGAACACTTTGAGCGCCGACCAGGGGATGAAGAGGCGTTGCGGGCGGCCGCCGAAGGCGAGGGTGACGGCGAACCGCTCGTCGTCGACCTCGAGGTCCCAGAACTGATGCTGCAGGACGATGGTCATCTCGGGCTGATAGCGCTGGCGGAGGTCCACCGGCATTTCGACGCCCGGATGGTCGGTGCGAAAGGTGATGTAGAAGTGGTGCGGCGCCTCGAGCCCTTGGCGCGAGGTCTCGTCGAGGACCTCCTTGACCACGCTGATCAGCGCACTTTCCACCAGAGCGGCGTAGGGGATGTAGCCTTCAGCCATGGATGGCGCCCATCTCGCGAGCGGACCGCGGTCCGGAGATACGAACTCCGGGGGCCGAAGCCCCCGGAGCGTGAAGGGTTCTGTTGCCCGGCCCCTTCAAGCCGCGCTTGCCGTGTTAGGCGGCAGCGAGTGCAACGTCATTGTCGTTGGCACTTGTGTGTTTGGTCCGATAACGGCGGTACCATGCCGAGCGAAAGCCAGCCCTTTACCACGCGCGTCGATCCTGGTTCGCCCCCTCGGAACCTCGGCCATCGGCCGGAGTTGGATTGGTGGAGGCGCCGGGCACTGCCCCCGGGTCCGCTACGCTTATTCCGACGGGCGTTTATCGCCATAGTCGACCAAGCGACACGTCTCATATAAGGCGTCCGGGCCGCCATGAAAAGGCCGGGGCGGCTTGGAACCCTAGCGGGAGATGTCGAGCGATGACCCTGGGCGATGCCGAGCGCGAACTGATCCGCGAGCAGCAGGCCGAACAGCAGCCGACGCGGCGCGCGACGGTCGCGGCACTCGAGGCCATTCTGTTCGAGCCCCTGCCGGTGCTGGACCACGGCTTCGTGCGGGTCGTCGACTACATGGGCAACGACGCCGCGATCGTCCAGGCGGCGCGCGTCTCCTACGGCAAGGGGACCAAGAGCGTCAGCTCGGATGCCGGCCTGATCAACTACCTGCTGCGGCATCGCCATACGACGCCGTTCGAGATGTGCGAGATCAAGCTGCACGTGAAGCTGCCGATCTTCGTCGCACGGCAGTGGATCCGCCACCGGACGGCCAACGTCAACGAGTACTCGGCCCGCTATTCGATCCTCGATCGCGAGTTCTACGTGCCCGAGGCCGAGCACGTCGCCCCGCAGAGCACGACCAATCGGCAGGGGCGCGGCGAGGGGCTCGATCCGACCGCGGCCGAGGCGGTCCGCGCCCGGATGCGCGAGGCCGGGGAGGCCGCCTTCGACCTGTACGACGCGCTGCTCGATCAGGACGATCTGGCCCGCGAACTGGCGCGGGGGGTGCTGCCCCTTTCGACCTATACCCAATGGTACTGGAAGATCGACCTGCACAACCTTCTGCACTTCGTGGCGCTGCGGGCCGATCCCCATGCGCAGTACGAGATCCAGGCCTATGGGCGCGTGCTTTTGGAGATCGTCGAAAAGTGGGTGCCGCTCACCTATCGGGCTTTCGTCGAATACCGTGTCGAAGGAGCCAATTTGTCGCGTGGGCAACTGGAGGTGGTGCGCCGCCTGCTGCGTGGCGAGGCGGTGGAACCGGAGGCGTCCGGCTTGTCACAGCGGGAGTGGGCAGAATTGCAACACCTGCTCGACGATCGTGCCTGAGGCGGCCGACGATCGAGGGTTGCGTTTGCCGAGTTGTGGGATGTGATGTAGTTAACCATCGGATGCCGCTGCCCGCATGTGGCGCAACGGCATCGGTTTCTCGCGGGAACGGACGGTGAGGTCGTTGGGGTCGATGAGCCGCTGGCGCCGAGCCAACCACAGAGTTGTCGAGGTGGAGGAGAATATGTTCAAGGTGAGTAAAACCGCCCTCTCACTGGTCGGCGTGGCGCTCCTGGCCGGCTGCGGCATGGGAGCGGAGCGTGCGATCAACGAGTTGAAGGCGACGCCGGCGACCGGTGACACGTTCAACCAGACGCTGGCCAGCGAGTACCTCGCGCTTGCGGAGAAGGAGTATCGGCTGGTCAACTACGAGGATGCCGAGTACTTCGCCGGCAAGGGCGTGCAGGCAGCCCAGGGGCAGAACCCCGGCCTGACCCCGCTGAGCGCGCGGACCGTCCGCAGCGACTTCGTTCAGGACGCATCGTCCCTGCACGCGCAGACCGGCGACTACATCGACCGCATGCGTGGCAGCGACCCGGCCAACGCCGCCCGGGCACAGGCTCTGATGGACTGCACCCTCGAGGAATATGCCGAGCCCTGGCAGGTCGAGCAGCAGGACTACTGGCTGGCCGGCTGCCGCGACGCGCTCGTGGCGCTGCTCGAAGAGGGCATGCCCGCGACCATCGTCCTGTCGTCGGACATCCTGTTCGACTTCGACCGTGCCAACATCAAGCCCGCCTTCGAGGGCGTGCTCGCCGAGGTGGCCGAGTTGATCACGGCGAACGACGCCACGGTGCAGATCGAGGGCCACACCGACAGCATCGGTTCGGCCGAGTACAACATGCGCCTCGGTCAGCGCCGTGCCGACTCGGTTGCCGACTTCCTGCACGGCCAGACGGTGCCGCGGGAGAACATGACCACGGTGAGCTTCGGTGAGACCCGCCCGGTCGCCCCGAACACGACCCCCGACGGTCGCGACAACCCCGAGGGCCGCGCCCTCAACCGTCGCGTGGAGATCAAGCGCTAAGCGCTCGATCATCCGATCGGCAGACGAAGGGCGGCAGGGCAACCTGCCGCCCTTTTCGTTCGGCCTCGCCGCACCGACGAAAAAAAACGCCGCCGTCCTGGGGACGGCGGCGTTTTGGTGGGCCCGGAGGGATTCGAACCCCCGACAACACCGTTATGAGCGGCGCGTTCTAACCACTGAACTACGGGCCCGTCCGGCGCTTATCGAAGG
>JBMCMJ010000335.1:0-3045 GCA_048615135.1 Pseudomonadota bacterium | reverse complement strand
TCGCTGCCGCGCCTGCGGGCCTTTGCCAACCGGCTCGCCGCCGGTGACCGCGCGCTGGCGGAGGATCTCGTCCAGGACACCTGCGCCAACGCCCTGCATGCCGCGGGCCGGTTCACCCCGGGCACCAACATGCGTGCCTGGCTCTGCACCATCCTGCGCAACCGCTTCGTCAGCACGATGCAGCGCCATGGGCGCAAGGCCGAGGTCGGCGACCGGGACCTCGAGCGGTTCGGCGGCGTCTCGGTGCCCCAGGACGGCCGCCTCGCGATGCTCGACTTCGAGAACACCTTTCGCGACTTGCCCGCAGCGCAGCGCGAGGTCCTGGTGCTCGCCCTGCTCGAGGGACGGCGCTACGCGGAGATCGCCGAGCGCTGCCATTGCGAGGTCGGCACGGTGAAGAGCCGAATCAACCGGGCGCGGCAGCAGCTTCGGACGAGGCTCGGCTGACCTCGCTTGGGGTTGCGGGCTCGCCTTCGCGCCGCGCTTCGGCCTCGGCGCAGAGCTTTGCCTGCTCGCGGACCCTGAGCGGCCGATCGGGCTTTTGCTCCGGCAACAGCTTGAAAGCACAACGCTGGCCCGGGCCAAGGGCTCGGGAGGTGCCGCGATAGGCGATGGTGATCGGCGCTGCCGCCGTCGGCCGGCTCGCGATCGTCAGCTGCTCGTGGGTCACCTCGACGTCGAGAAAATGCCGGCGGTAGTGCAGCCGGGTGGCGAGCGACGCGACCTCCTCCGGCAGATGCGGATTGAAGCGCAGCACCTCGGGGCCGATCTCGAGGCCGGTGTAGCAGCGCTCGACGAGGTCGACCGTACCGGCCATCGCGCCGAGGTGGATGCCCTCGGCCGTGGTCCCGCCCTGCAGGTCGGAGAAGTCGCTGGCGAGCGCCGTTCGCGCGAGCTCCCAGGAGCGTTCGCGATCGGCACGGGCCAGCACCCAGGCGTGGGTGAGCCAGCTCAGCGTCGAGCCGTGCACCGTGCGCCCCAGATAGAAGCGAATGTTGGTGAAGATCGCCGCCGGATCGAGGCCATAGCCGAGCCGCTCCAGGATCGCCTGCAGTTCCTCCCGCGAGAAGAGGTAGAAGAGCATCAGCACGTCGGCCTGCTTCGCGACCTGGTAGCGGTTCGGATGCTCGCCCTCCTTCTCGAGGATGCGATCCAGCCGGCGCAGATTGGGGTAACGCTCGCGGTAGTCGTCGAAGGGGAACGGCTCGAGGTCGAAGAAGCCCTCGAACTGCGCGATCACGCCGTCGTCGCGCATCGGCACGACGAGCCCGCGGCTGACCGCATCCCAGCGCTCGCGCTCGGCCTCGTCGATGCCGAGCGTCTCCTGCAGCGCCCGGCTGCGCTGCTCGGGCAGGACGTCGAGAACGTCGAGGGCACGGGCCAGCACCCAGGCCGCCATCACGTTGGTGTAGGCATTGTTGGCGAGCCCACCCTCGGTACTCGGATCCGCGTCCGGATAGGCTGTGTGGAACTCGTCCGGCCCCATCACCCCCTCGAGCCCAAAGCGGCCGTCCTCCCGCTGCCGCGCGAGGCTCGACCAGAAGCGGGCGATCTCGAGGATCAGCTCGGCCCCCAGTTCGGCCAGGAAGGTCCGGTCGTCGGTGGCCTCGTAGTACTTCCAGGCGTTGAAGGCGATCGCCGCGCCGATGTGCCGTTGGCGCCAGGAATTGTCGGGCACCCAGCGGCCGGAGAGCGGATTGAGGTGCCAGCGCTGGCTTTCCTCGCGGCCGTCGGACCCGCTCTGCCAGGGGAACATCGCCCCTTCCAGGCCCGCCGCCCGCGCCGCCGCCCGTGCGGCCGGCAGCCGCCGCCAGCGATAGCCGAGCATCGCCCGGGTCAGTTGCGGCATCCGCAGGTTCAACGACGGCAGGATGAACAGCTCGTCCCACATGACGTGCCCGCGATAGGCCTCACCGTGCCAGCCGCGCGGCGGCACGCCTGCGTCCAGCTCGGTGGTATGGGGGGAGAGGGTCTGCTGCAGATGGAAGACATGCAGTCGCAGCTGGAGTTGCGGCACCGGATCGTCGCAACTCTCGATCCTCACGTCGAAGGCCTGCCAGCGATGCCGCCAAACGGTTTCGTGCGCCGCCAGCAGATCGCGAAAGCCGGCGGCGCCGACCACATCGCTGATCGCGGCGGCGACCGGCTCGGCGATCGCCCGGTCGCGCGACGTCACGTAGGCAGCGACCTTCTCGACCTCGATCGACCGGCCCGCCTCCGCGACGAGTTCGACCTCCTCGACCATCGCCGCGGCGCGTCGCTCCGACCTCCGTCGCACGGGCTCGTCGGTGGTGGCCTGCACCCTGAGCCGTGCGGCAAGCGCGATCTCCACCCGCGACTGCAGGGTGCGGCTGCGCAACCACATGACCTCGCCCCGGCCACCGGCGTCGAGCGTCTCGAGGTGACGTCTCTCCAGATCGCTGTAGCGCTCGACCCCGGCATTGACGACGCCGCCGTCGATCGTGCTGCGCACCGTCATCCGCCCCGACCAGTTCTCCGGTGTGAGGGTCAGGTGCAGGGCGGCGAGACGGGGATTGGCGACCGAGACGAGGCGGCGCTCCTCCAGGCGCGTGACCCGCCCCTCGTCGTCGGCCACCCGCAGGCGGAAGCTCTGGACGCCGCGCTCCAGGTCCAGGGTCTGGCGGTGCTCCAACCAGTGCAGCTTCGCTGGCGCGAGCCAGTCGCCGTCCTCGATACGGAAGGTCAAAGCCACCCAGTTGGGCAGGTTGACGAGGTCCTCGTTCTCCACCTCGCGATCGCCCACGCGGCTCGTCCGCCGGTTATAGAGACCGGCGAGATAGGTGCCCGGATAGTGCGTGCCGTCGGCAGAAGCGAAGCAGAGCGCACCCCGGCTCACGAGCCGGCCGTTGCCGAGCGCCGTCAACGTCTCCCGCTTACCGACCTCGGCCGTCTCGAAGCCTTCGTAGACGAGGGTCCAACCGTCCATCCGATCCTCATTTTTGCTCGGCATCCAAGGCCGGAAAACTCTTCGGCGACGGTCGAAGTTCCCTCTTTGGCCGGGGCCGGGCCCTTGGTCGAAGGAAC
>JBMCMJ010000334.1:0-3052 GCA_048615135.1 Pseudomonadota bacterium | reverse complement strand
GTGGTGGACCGGGCGTCGGTGATCCGCGGCGCCGACGGGCGTCCGCTGCGCATGATCGGCTCGATGCTCGACGTTACCGAGAGCCGCACCTTGGACGAGCGTCTGCGCCAAGCCCAGAAGATGGAAGCGGTCGGCCATCTCACCGGCGGCGTCGCCCACGACTTCAACAACCTGCTCACGGTGATCATCGGCAACGCGGAATTCCTGACCGAGGGTCTGGAGGGCTCGCCCCTGCAGGAACTCGCATCGATGACCGCCGCGGCCGCCGAGCGGGGCGCCCAGCTCACCAGCCGCCTGCTCGCCTTCGCCCGCCGCCAGCCCTTGCAGCCCCGTGCCGTGGACGTCGACGACCTGTTGCGCAGCCTCGACGCGCTGCTCCGGCGCACCCTGCCGGAGACCATCGACATCCAGTTGTCCCGCGCCGACGGCACCTGGGCCGCCCACGTCGATCCGGGCCAGCTGGAGGCGGCCATCCTCAATCTCGCGATCAATGCCCGCGACGCCATGCCGGGCGGCGGCAGCCTCACCATCGAGACGGCCAACGCGGTGCTGGACGCCGACTACGCGCGCATCCAGCCCGAGAGCCAGCCGGGCGCCTATGTCGCGCTCACGGTGACCGACACGGGCTCCGGCATGACGCCCGACGTCGCGGCGCGCGCCTTCGATCCGTTCTTCACGACCAAGCCGGTGGGCAAGGGCAGCGGGCTCGGGCTCAGCATGGTCTACGGCTTCGCCAAGCAGTCGGGCGGCCATGCCCGCCTCTACTCCGAACCGGGCGTGGGGACCGCGGTGCGGCTGTATCTGCCGCGCGACGAGGCCGCCGGACGGACGGACGCCGCGCCCACGGACGCGGCCCTCGTCCCGCGCGGCGACGAACACGTGCTCGTGGTCGAGGACGACGACCTCGTCCGCGCCCACGTCCAAACCCAGCTCCGCACCCTCGGCTACCGGGTCACGACGGCAGCCGACGCGCCCGCGGCCCTGCGCCTGATGGAGCAAACCGACGACGTCGATCTCCTGTTCACCGACGTGGTCATGCCCGGCGGCATGAACGGCGCCGACCTTGCAAGGGAAGCGCAGCGCCGCTGGCCGGGCCTGAAGGTGCTCTTCACCTCGGGCTACACCGAGAACGCGATCGTCCACCACGGCCGGCTGGATGCCGGTGTCGAACTGTTGAGCAAGCCCTATCGCCGCGCGGACCTCGCCCGCAAGCTGCGCCACGTCCTGGACGACGGCTGAGGCGGCGGTGGACTCGGCCGGGGCCCGCCTCGACACTATCTTTACCCGAAAGGGGTAAACCGATGGACCTGCTGCGCCGCCGCCCGAGCGTTGGACACCGGCCGTGACGAGCACCGAGAGAGCGCGCGACGAGCGATTGGTCCGGCGGGTCATCGCCGGCACCTACTTCGATTCGCTCACCAAGCTGTTCAACCGCCCGACCTTCGTCGAAGCGGTCGACGTCGCGCTGCACCGCGCCCGCGCCGGTGGCCGCCGTGCGGCGGTAATCCATGTCGACATCGATCAGTTCGCCCGGCTCCAGCAATTTCTCGGCGGCCGCGCCGGCGATGCGGTCCTGGTCGAGTTCGCCCACCGCCTCGCGACCTCGCTGCAGGCGAGCGACCTCGTCGCACGCGGCGGCGATGCGTCCTTCCTCGTCTTTCTCGACCTCGCCGAGCCGACGGATACCATCGAGCCCCGCATGGCCCGTGCGCTCGCCTCCCTCGCCGAGCCGGTGGCGGTCGAAGGGCACCGTCTCGCGGTCAAGGTCAATGCCGGTGCCGCTCTCTTTCCCGAGGACGGTCGTACGGCCGAGGACCTCATCCGCGCGGCCAGCGTCGCCCTCGACGCCGCCCACAGCCGCGCCCGTGGCGTGCTCCATCGCTTCGATGCCGCCTACGACTGCGCCCAGCAGGCCAGCACCGGCGTCATGCAACGCCTTCTCAAAGCGAACGTCCCGAACGACTTCGACCTCGCCTTCGAGCCGCTGATCGATTGCGCGACCGGCGTCGCGACCGGCGCCGAAACGCTGCTCCGCTGGACGCCCGAGGACGGCGTCCCGATCAGCCCCTCGGTGTTCGTGCCGCTCGCCGAACGCAGCGGCGCCATCGTCGAGATCGGCCGCTGGGTCCTGCAACGCGCCTTCACCATCCTCGCCCGCTGGCAGACGCTCGCCCCGCGCTTTCGCCTCGCGATCAACGTCTCCGCCCGCCAGCTGCAGGAGTCCGATTTCGTCGACACCGTGGTCGAGGCCGCCGACGCGGCCGACATCGCGCTCGACACGGTGATCCTCGAACTCACCGAAACCGCCCTGCTCGCCGATGTCGACCTCGCCCGCCGCACCCTCGAGCAGCTCGTCGCCGGCGGCGCGAGCCTCGCCATCGACGACTTCGGCACCGGCAACGCCACGCTCGCCACCCTGCAGGACCTGCCGGTCTCGATGCTCAAGATCGACCGCCGCTTCGTCAGCCGTGCCCCGACCGACCGGCGCAGCCGCCAGCTGGTCGGCGCCTGCGTCGGGATCGCCGAACATCTCGGGCTCGTCACCGTCGCCGAGGGTGTCGAAACCGCAGCCCAGATGGACGTCGTCCGGCAGTTGCGTTGCGACATGGCGCAAGGCTACATGTTCACTCGGTCGCTCGCGGCCGAGGCCTTCGAGCGGCACTACGTCCGGCCGTTGGCCTCACCCTCCAGCCTGCCTTTCGGAGGACCCGGTGCCCCGTATCCTGGTGGTCGACGACGAGCCCATGATCCTGCAGCTCGTCACGCGCGCGCTCGAGGCAGCCGGCCATGAGGTCAGCTCCGCCGACGACGGCGACACGGCCCTGCAACGCCTCCGGCACGAGACCTTCGACCTCGTCATCACCGACATCATCATGCCCGGCAAGGAAGGCATCGAGCTGATCCTCGAACTGCGCCGCCTCCAGCCCGACCTGCCCATCATCGCCATGTCCGGCGGCCACATCTCCGGCGGCCACGACGTCCTCGACGCCGCCCAGCGGCTCGGCGCCATCCATACCCTGGCCAAGCCGTTCGGCCCGCGCGACCTCGTCCG
>JBMCMJ010000333.1:0-3066 GCA_048615135.1 Pseudomonadota bacterium | reverse complement strand
CGGATCGCGTCGACCGCCCCCGGCACCTCGCGGGCCGTGTCCGTGTCGTCGATCCGCAGGGTGAAGCGGCCGCCGTGGCGCCGGGCGAAGGCCGCGTTGACCAGCGCCGTCCGGCCGTTGCCCGGATGCATCCGTCCGGTCGGGCTGGGCGCGAAGCGGACGTGGACCCTGCTCATGGTTCCTGGCGGACGTGACGGAACCAGTTGGTGATCGGATAGCGCCGATCCCGGCCGAACGCCTTCTCGGTCACCTTCACGCCGGGCGGGGCCTGCCGCCGCTTGTATTCGGCGATGTCGAGCAGGTTCACCACCCGCCGCACCGTTTCGCCGTCATGGCCGGCGGCGATCAGTTCGCCCACGTGCTGCTCGCCTTCGACCAGCCCGTGCAGGATGGCGTCCAGATCGGCATAGGGCGGCAGGCTGTCCTCGTCCTTCTGGTCGGGGCGAAGTTCGGCGGTCGGCGGCTTTTGGATGATCCGTTCGGGAATGACCACGCCCGCGGGACCGAGCCCACCCTCGGGCACGTTCGCGTTGCGCCAGCGCGACAACTCGAACACCGATGTCTTGTAGACGTCCTTCAGGACCGAATAGCCGCCGCACATGTCGCCGTAGAGGGTCGCATAGCCGACCGACATCTCCGACTTGTTGCCGGTGGTGAGCAGCATCGGGCCGAGCTTGTTGGACACGGCCATCAAAAGGAGGCCGCGGACGCGCGACTGCACGTTCTCCTCGGTGATGTCGGCCGGGCGGTCGCCGAACAGCGGTGCCAGGGTGCGGTTGATCGCATCCACCGCCTCCTGGATGGGCAGGCTGTCGAGCCGGCAGCCGAGGGCGCGGGCACAGGCGGCCGCATCCACCAGCGAGGTGTCCGAGGTGTAGCGCGAGGGTAGCATCAGGCAGTGCACCCGCTCCGCGCCCAGCGCGTCGACCGCGACGGCGGCCGACAGCGCGCTGTCGATGCCGCCCGAAAGGCCGAGGACGACGCCCGGAAAGCGGTTCTTCGCCACGTAGTCGCGCAGCCCCAGCACCATCGCCCGGTACATCGCCTCCGCGGCGCTGGCGGGGGGTGGCTCCATCCGGCCCTTGCCGACGGCCCAGCCGTCGTCGCCCCGCTCCAGGCTCACCATCACGAGGTCCGGGGCGAAGGCCTTGCCACGGGCGACCAGCCGGCGGTCGGCATCCAGCACGAAGGACGCCCCGTCGAAGCAGAGTTCGTCCTGGCCGCCGACCTGGTTGACGTAGAGCAGCGGCAGCCCGGTCTCGGTGACCCGCGCCACGGCCCGTTGCAGGCGCACCTCCTGCTTCTCGATGTCGAAGGGCGAGCCGTTCATCACGACCAGTACCTCGGCGCCGCACTCCTCGAGCGCCTCGGCGACGTCCTCGACCCACATGTCCTCGCAGACCAGAACACCGAGCCGGAGCATCGCGCCGTCGGCCAGATCGAGCGGCACGGGGCTCGGGATCGGTCCCTCGTCGAACACCCGGACCTCGTCGAACACGCCGTAATTCGGCAGCGCGTGCTTGGCCCGGTGCGTAACGACGCGCCCGCCCTGCAGGAGCACCGCGGCGTTGTAGACCTGCTCGCCCTCGACCCAGGGACATCCCACCAGCATGGGCGGGCCGCCCTCGGTCAGCGCGGCCAAGTCGTCCACGGCCTGGCGGCAGGCGCGCTGGAACGCATGCTTGCGGACGAGGTCCTCGGGCGGATAGCCGGCCACGCAGAGTTCGGGAAAGACAACGAGGTCGGCGCCCGCCGTCTTGGCGGTGTCGTAGGTCTCGGCGATCAGCCGGGCGTTCTCGGTGATCGCGCCGACCGTCGGGTCGATCTGCGCGAGGGCGATCTCGAAGCGTGGCGCCACGCGGTCCTCTCCATGGTCTGGTCCTCGACGGACGTCTCGCGCGACTATAGGGCTTCGGGAAAAGCCGGGCGAGGTGGTCGGACGTGGATCGTTTGCAGGCGATGCAGGCCTTCGTGAAGGTGGTCGAACTCGGCAGCTTCTCCGCGGCCGCCGATCAGCTCGATCTCTCGAAATCGGCGGTCTCGAAGATGGTGCGCGCGCTCGAGGATCACCTGGGCGCCCGGCTGCTCAACCGCACCACCCGCCGGCTGAGCATCACGGAGGCGGGCGGGCGCTATGTCGAGGAGGCGGCCCGCATCCTCGCCGACCTGGCCGAGGTCGAGGCGCGGACGGCCGATCAGCAGGCCGTCCCGCGTGGCCGGCTGAAGGTGAACGCGCCGATGTCGTTCGGACTTCTGCACCTGAGCCCGCTGCTGCCGGGGCTGCTGCGCGCCCATCCTGACCTGATCGTCGACCTGACCCTCAACGACCGCGTGGTCGATCTGCTCGACGAGGGGGTCGACGTGGCGATCCGCATCGGCCGGCTGCGCGATTCCTCGCTCGTGGCCCGCAAGCTCTGCGAGGTCGAACTGATCCTCGTCGCGAGCCCCGGCTATCTCGCGGAGGCTCCGCGGCTGGAGGTGGCCGAGGATCTGAGCCGGCACGAGGCGCTGGTCTACGCCTATGGTCCGCTGCGCGACGAGTGGCGGCTGGAGGTCGCGGGCGAGGTGCGCGACGTGCCCGTACAGGGTCGGCTCCGCGCCAACAACGGCGAGGTGCTGGTGCGGGCGGCGGTCGACCGGCAGGGCATCGCGCTCAGCCCCGACTTCATCGCGGCACCGCATCTGGCCGACGGGACGCTGATCCGGGTGTTGCCCGCCGTGTCGGGGGGCGTCCTGCCGGTCCATGCACTCTACCCGGCCAACCGGCATCCGCTCGCCAAGCTCACCGCCTTCGTCGACTACCTGAAGCAGCATCTCGCCAAGCCCGCGCGTTGAAGGAGAGCGTATGGAACCGCAGCGGATCGTCGTCGTCGGAGGCGGGGCCGTCGGCCTCGGCTGCGCCCTTTTTCTCCAGGCGGACGGCCACGAGGTCACGCTCATCGACCGGGACGAGCCAGGGCAGGGGACCTCGCTCGGCAATGCCGGCATCATCTCGGTGCAGACGGTGCTGCCGACCGGCACGCCCGACGTGCTGGCCAACCTGCCGAAGCTGCTGTTCGACCGGCA
>JBMCMJ010000332.1:0-3077 GCA_048615135.1 Pseudomonadota bacterium | reverse complement strand
CAGCCCTACGTCTCGATCATCGTCGGCCCCGGCACCGAAGCCATCGCCGGCGAGGGCAAGATCCTGACGGCCGGCGGCTTCGACGCGCACATCCACTTCATCTGCCCGCAGCAGATCGAGGAAGCGCTGATGTCGGGCGTCACGACCATGCTCGGCGGCGGCACGGGCCCCGCCACCGGCACCAACGCCACGACCTGCACACCCGGCCCCTGGCATATCGGCCGCATGCTGCAGGCAGCCGAGAGCTTCCCGATGAACCTCGCCTTCGCCGGCAAGGGCAACGCCTCGCTGCCCGCCGCTCTGGTCGAGCAGATCGAGGCCGGCGCCTGTGCCTTGAAGCTGCACGAGGACTGGGGCACGACGCCCGGTGCCATCGACTGCTGCCTCGGCGTCGCCGACGACCTGGACATCCAGGTGATGATCCATACCGACACGCTGAACGAGTCGGGCTTCGTCGAGAACACCATCAAGGCCTTCAAGGGGCGCACCATCCACGCCTACCACACCGAGGGGGCCGGTGGCGGCCATGCGCCCGACATCATCAAGGTCTGCGGCGAGGCCAACGTGTTGACCTCGTCGACCAACCCGACCCGGCCCTACACGGTCAACACCGTGGCCGAGCACCTCGACATGCTGATGGTCTGCCATCACCTGGACGCCAACATCCCCGAGGACGTGGCCTTCGCCGAGAGCCGCATCCGCAAGGAGACCATCGCCGCCGAGGACATCCTCCACGACATGGGCGCCTTCTCGATCATCGCCTCCGACAGCCAGGCGATGGGCCGGGTGGGCGAGGTGATCATCCGCACCTGGCAGACCGCGCACAAGATGAAGGTGCAGCGCGGCCGGCTGCATGATGAGACCGGCGACAACGACAACCTGCGCATCAAGCGCTACATCGCCAAGTACACGATCAATCCGGCGATCTGCCACGGTATGAGCAACCACATCGGCACGGTCGAGGTGGGCAAGCTGGCCGATCTGGTGCTCTGGTCGCCTGCCTTCTTCGGGGTGAAGCCGGACCTCGTGCTCAAGATGGGGAGCATCGCCGCCGCACCGATGGGCGACCCGAACGCCTCGATCCCGACCCCGCAGCCGGTCCACTATCGGCCGATGTTCGGCGGCTTCGGCAAGGCGATGACCCGCTCGGCTGTGACCTTCGTCTCCAAGGCGGCGCTGGCCAACGACGTCGCCGGCAAGCTGGGCCTGGAGCGGGAATTGGTCGCGGTCGACAACACCCGCGGCGGGATTTCCAAGGCCTCGATGGTGCTCAACGATGCCACGCCCTCGATCGAGGTCGATCCCGAGACCTATGTGGTGAAGGCCAATGGCGAGGTGCTGACCTGCGATCCGGCAGCGGAGCTGCCGATGGCGCAGCGCTACTTCCTGTTCTGATGAGCGGGCTTTGCTGATGGAGCGGGGCTGATGGACCGGGTGCACCGGAGCCTGCCGGCCGACGCCGTCGACCCGGCGCGGGTCGTCGACCGGGTCGTCCTCGACCTCGAGGGACGACGGCGGCGGCGGCAGGTGGCCCTGACCGAGAGCGGCCGTTCGATCCTGATCGACCTCGCCGAGGTGCCGAGCCTTCGCCACGGCGACGCCCTGGTCCTCGAAGCCGGCGAGCTGGTGCGGGTCGAGGCGCTGCCCGAGGAACTGATGGAGGTGACCGTCGCCGATCCGGCGGAGCGGGTGAAGGTCGCTTGGCATCTCGGCAACCGCCACCTGCCGGTACAGTTCGCAGGCGAGGCGATGCGGCTGCGGCGCGACCACGTGATCGCCGCGATGCTCGCGGGCCTGGGGGCAACGGTGCGGGAGATCACGGCCCCCTTCGACCCCGAGGCCGGCGCCTACGGCCATCATCACCAGCACCACGAGGCGGGAGGCCACGCCCATGGCCATGGCTGAACGGGCCCTGTTCCGCCTGATGGCATGGCTCGGCCCGAGCTTTCCGGTGGGCGCCTACACCTACAGCCACGGTCTCGAGACCGCGGTCGAGGAGGGCCGGGTCACCGACCGGACGACGTTGGCCGGCTGGTTGGACGACCTGCTCCGCCATGGCAGCGCCCGCAACGACGCCCTGCTGCTCACGGCCGCGTGGCAGGCGACCTGTGCCGAGGACACGGCCCGGTTGCACGAGGTGCGCGAGATCGGCGCGGCACTCCACGCCACGGCCGAGCTGAAGCTGGAGAGCACGCAGCAGGGGGCCGCCTTTCGCGAGGCGATCCGCAAGTCCTGGCCGGCGCCGGGCATCGAGCACCTCTCGGACGATGCGAGCCCCCTCGCCTATCCCGTCGCCGTCGGCGTCACGGCGGCGGCGCACGGCCTGCCGCTGCGCCCGGTGCTGCATGCCTATCTGCACGCCTTCGCCGCCAATCTGGTCTCGGCTGGCGTGCGGCTGATCCCGCTCGGCCAGAGCGACGGCCAGCGCACCCTGGCCGACCTCGAAGGCGCGGTGGCGGCCACCGCCGAGGCGGCCGAGGAGGGCACGCTCGACGACCTCGGCTCGTGCAGCTTCACCGCCGATCTCTGCTCGATGCGCCACGAAACCCAATATACGAGGCTGTTCCGCTCATGACCTCCCCCCACGGCCCCTTGCGCGTCGGCATCGGCGGTCCGGTCGGCTCCGGCAAGACCGCCCTGACCGACGCCCTCTGCAAGAGCTTGCGCGACCGCTACGAAATCGCGGTCGTCACCAACGACATCTACACCCAGGAGGATGCGCAGTTCCTGACCCGCTCGGGTGCGTTGGCCCCGGAGCGCATCCGCGGCGTGGAGACCGGCGGCTGCCCGCACACGGCGATCCGCGAGGACGCCTCGATCAACCTCGCCGCCATCGCCGAGTTGCGCGGCCTGTTCCCGAAGCTCGACCTGATCCTGGTCGAGAGCGGCGGCGACAACCTCTCCGCCACCTTCAGCCCCGAATTGGCCGACCTGATGATCTACGTCATCGACGTGGCGGCGGGCGACAAGATCCCGCGCAAGGGCGGCCCCGGCATCACCCGCTCGGATCTGCTCGTGATCAACAAGATCGACCTCGCCCCCATGGTCGGCGCCTCGCTCGAGGTGATGGACCGCGA
>JBMCMJ010000331.1:0-3112 GCA_048615135.1 Pseudomonadota bacterium | reverse complement strand
TCACCCGCCGGCCGTCGAGCAGGACGGTGCAGGCGCCACATTGGCCGAGCGCGCAACCCCGCTTGGTGCCGGTTAGCCCCAGGCGGTCACGCAACGCATCGAGCAGGGTCGTGCGGACCTCGACCTCGATCTCGCGCTCGCGACCGTTGACCACCAACCGAACGGGTCGCTCCGTCGTCGAATGGCTCCCGGCCATGAGCTCCTCCTTGAACGGCCTGCGTGCTGTTACAACGCAACGCTTTTGCCAGGGTTCCATCCGCGATGACCGCATCGGATGGACTGCGTTCATTCGAGAGGACCGAGCGATGCGCATAGGATGCGAAAGAAACAGGGATGCGCGTACGGCGTGTTTCCGAGGCGGCCGCAGCTTCGCGATCCACTTCGACGATACTCGAACAGCGTCCCGTCCGACGAAGACCTTGCGGTCGTCGCGCCGCATTGGAAGCAACGGCGTGTCGCGTTCCTTTGCGCCGATCTCGGCGAACGTTTCGCCCGCGGCCTACGTCTCGTCGACACGCCAAACTCGGTTTCCGCCAGACGAGATCGTAGACGGGCCCGGCCCATCGCAGCGCTTTCATCGCAGTGGTGGGGAGACGGGCCAGCCCTGCGTTGACGACGGCAGCCCGCGGGCTTATGCGGCCTCTTCCCTTTCCCGCACACGAGATCCCGTCGATGCACCTCGCCGCTTCCCTCTCCCGACTCGGCACCGAAAGCGCGTTCGAGGTGCTGGCGCGTGCCCAGGCGCTGATGGCCAAGGGGCAGGACGTCATCAACCTCGGCATCGGCCAGCCGGACTTTCCGACGCCGGAGCACGTGGTGGAGGCGGGCTGCAAGGCGCTGCGCGACGGGCACCACGGCTACACGCCCGCGAACGGTATCCGGCCGTTGCGCGAGGCGGTGGCCCGCGACGTCTTCGCCCACCGCGGCGTCGAGGTGGACCCGGACCACGTGGTGATCGTGCCGGGCGGCAAGGTGACCATGGCGTTCGCCATCATGATGTTCGGCGAGCCGGGGGCGGAGATCCTCTACCCCGACCCGGGCTTTCCTATCTACCGCTCGCTGATCAACTTTACCGGCGCCACGCCCGTGCCGATCCGCTTGCCGGAAGCGTCGGGCTTTTCCTTCGTGGCGGAGGAGGTGCTGGCGCAGATCACGCCCGCGACCCGGCTCCTGATCGTCAACAGCCCAGCCAATCCGACGGGCGGCGTGGTGCCGCGCCGCGAGTTGGACATCTTGGTCGATGGCCTGCGCGCACATCCGCAGGTGGCGATCCTGTCGGACGAGATCTACGCGCGGATGGTCTACGACGGCGAGCAGCACGGAAGTTTGCTGGCGTACCCGGAAATCCGCGACCGCCTGATCCTGCTGGACGGCTGGTCGAAGACCTACGCCATGACCGGCTGGCGGATCGGCTACGGCATCTGGCCGGCAGCCCTGGTCGAGCACGCGACGCGCCTCGCCATCAACACGCATTCCTGCGTCAACGCCGCGACCCAGTACGCGGCGATGGCGGCGCTCGACGGTCCCCAGGATGCCGTCGACCACATGATGCAGGCCTTCGACCGGCGCCGGCTGCGCGTCATGGATCTCCTGAACGGCCTGCCGGGTTTCCGCTGCGTGCGGCCGAAGGGTGCCTTCTACGCCTTCCCCAACGTCGAGGGCACCGGGCTCTCGGCACGCGAACTGCAGGACCGGCTGCTCGCCGAAGCGGGGGTGGCGCTGATCGCCGGAACGTCGTTCGGCATCCACGGCGAGGGTTTCCTGCGGCTCTCCTACGCGGCCTCGCTGGAGCGGATCGAGGAAGCCGTCGAGCGCATGCGGGGCTGGCTGGCGGCGCGGTGAACCTCGAGAATCTCCTCGTCCGCGTTCGTGCCTGTAGGCTTTGCGCCGCGGACCTGCCGCTCGGTCCGCGCCCGGTGCTCCAGGCCGGCTCTTCCGCCCGTCTGCTGATCGTCGGCCAGGCGCCGGGCACGCGGGTGCACGCGACCGGCATTCCCTGGAACGACCCCTCGGGCGACCGCCTGCGCCGCTGGCTCGCCGTCGATCGTGCGACCTTCTACGACCCCGCGCGCATCGCCATCGTGCCGATGGGCTTTTGCTATCCGGGCCGTCTGCCGCGCGGCGGGGATTGCCCGCCGCGGCCCGAATGCGCCGCGACTTGGCACGCGCCGGTGCTGAACCTGCTCCCGGCGCTCGAGCTGATCCTCTTGGTCGGCAGCTTCGCCGTCCGCCACTACCTGCCCGAGGTGAAGGGACCGCTGATGCCGGTCGTCCGCACGATCGACGTCGAGCGCGCCCGCTTCGTCGCCCTGCCGCACCCGAGCCCGCGCAACCAGAACCTGTTCCGCACGCACCCCTGGTTCGAGGCCGACATCGTGCCGAGGCTCCGCCGGCGGGTCGAGGCGCTGGGACTTCAAGGGTGATGGCTGTGCTGGGCCCATTCCAGGGCGTCGTCGAGCCGATCCTGCCCCCAGAACAACTCGTGGCCGACGCTGAAGCTGGGCGCCCCGAAAATGCCGAGTGCCCGGGCCTCCTCGGTCGCGCGACGCAGCGCCGCCTTGGTTTCGGGCTGCACGGCCTCCTCGAGAATGGCCCGGCTCGGCAAGCCCATGCCCTCCAGGATGTCGGCGAGCGTCTCCGTCTCCGCGATGTCGTGGCCTTGGGCGAATTCGGCATGAAACACGGCGCAGACGAAGTCCGGCAGCCATTTTTCGTCGGGGAACGCCGTGGCGACCCGGGCGGCGAGCAGGCCGTTCTGCGGAAAGGAGCGGGGCTTTTCGAAGGGCAGCCCATGCTTCGCCGCGAGTCGGTCGAGGTCGCGCCAGACATAGGCTGCCTTCGCCGGCTGCGCATCGAACGGCGACGAACTACGGCCCTGCGCTTCGAGGATCGGACCGAGCAGAAAGGCCTTCCAGACCACCTGCGGGGGATGGAGGTGCTTGGCCCGGAGCCGCTCCGCGGCGATGTAGGAATAGGTGCTCGCGAACTCGAACCAGAAGATGACGGGCGTCATCGGGTGTCCTCCGCTGGGCGGATGCCGGCCGGCCGGCAGCAGACGCCGGCGCCGCATCCGCTCTACCGCTTATCATGCGGAAGGAGGCGGGTCATCCGA
>JBMCMJ010000330.1:0-3113 GCA_048615135.1 Pseudomonadota bacterium | reverse complement strand
CGCGGCTGACCCATCTCGACAACATCGATCCCGTCTTCATGGACCCGCCGGACGATCCGGGCCGCCAGTATTCGGTGCCCTATCTCTGGGGCACGACCGGTATCGGCTATCGCCGCTCGGCGGTGGACGGCACCCCTGACAGCTGGGCCGCCCTCTACACCGACCCGGCCAATGCCGGCCGCATCGCGCTCTTGAACAGCGAGGACACGCTGTATTCGGCGCTGAAATATCTCGGCTTCTCCCTCAACACGACCAGTCAGGCCGAAATCGACGCGGCGGTCGAACTGGTGGTCGCGGCCAAGCCGCGCATCCGCACCTTCGCCCCGGATACCGGACAGGATCTGCTGCTTTCGCAGGAGGTGGATCTCGCGCTCGAATATTCGGGCGATCTGCAGCAGGTGATGGCCGAGGACGACGACCTCGGCTACATCGTGCCGAACGAGGGCGCCTTGATCTGGGAGGACAGCATGTGCCTCGTCAAGGACGCGCCGAACCCGGAAGAGGCGCACGCGTTCGTCGACTTCGTGCTGGATGCCGAGAACGCGGCGCGGATCGCCGAGTGGGTGCTCTACGCGACGCCGAACAAGGCCGCCAAGGCGCTGCTGCCCAAAGAGATCCTCGATGACCCGGCGATCTATCCGAGCGACGAGACGCTCGCGAAGTGCGAGTTCGCCAAATACAAGGGCGAGGACGTGCAGCGGATGTACGACGACGCGCTGACGCGTATCCTGGCTGCCTGAGCCGCGGCGCCGGGGAGCGGGGCCTTGCAGTCCTGGCGGGGGAGCCCGCTGGTCGCGGTCGTGCTGATCGCCCCGGCGGTGCTCTGGCTGCTCGCCTTCTTCCTCGTCCCGCTCGGCTATATCTGGCTGTTCAGCTTCGGCGAACAGACGGGGCCGGTGGCGATCGAGCTGACCTGGACCCTCGACAACTACCGGGCCGCGCTTTCCGAGCTCTATCTCGGCCTGTTCGGCAAGTCGCTGCTGATCGCGGGCATCGCCACGGCCCTCGTCCTGATCATCGCCTTTCCGGTCGCCTTCGCCGTCACCTTCGCAAGCCCCGGCCTCAAGCCGTGGCTGCTGCTCCTGGTCGTCCTGCCGTTCTGGACCAACATGCTCGTGCGCACCTACGCGATGATCGCGGTGCTGCGGCGCACGGGCTACGCGAACTATTCCCTGGAGCAACTCTGGACGGTCGCGGCCTCGGTGCTGCAGCCATTCGGCCTCGCGGGCGTGCTCGGCGAGCGCTTCGTGCCCCCGGACCTGCTCTACAACAACACGGCCGTCGTCCTCGGCATCGTCTACGTCTACCTGCCGTTCATGGTCCTGCCGCTCTATGCGGCGCTGGAGCGGCTCGACCGCTCGCTGCTCGAGGCGAGCCTCGACCTCGGCGCCAGCCAGCTGCGCACCTTTTTTACCATTACCGTGCCGCTCGCCGTGCCCGGCATCGTCTCCGGCGTGATGCTCGTGTTCATCCCGGCGATGGGCACCTTCCTCATCTCCGATCTGCTCGGCGGCCCCGACAGCCTGCTGCTCGGCAACGTCATCGAGCGCCAGTTCAAGGCGGCGAACAACTGGCCGCTCGGCGCGGCGATGTCGTTCCTGCTGCTGTACGTCACCTTCGCGCTGCTGCTGCTGCGCGCTTGGTTCGCCGGGCGGGACCGTGCGCATGGCTAGGCCCGGACCGCTCGACTACACTCGGCGCTGGTGGCTGCGGCTGTGGCTGTTGGGCGTGTTCGTGTTTCTCTACGCGCCGATCGCCATCCTGATCGCGTTCAGCTTCAACGACAGCCGGCGCAACATCGTCTGGCAGGGCTTCACCACCGACTACTACGTGCGGGCCTTCAACAACCTCTCCTTGATGGAGGCGTTCGGCAACAGCCTGACGATCGCGCTGCTCTCGACCGTCATCTCGACCCTGCTCGGTGGGCTCCTCGCCCTCGGGCTCTACCGCTTCCGTTTTCCCGGGCGCTCGGGGGTGGAGGCGGCGACCACGCTGCCGATCGTCGTTCCCGAAATCTGCATGGGTGTCGCGCTGCTCGTGTTCTTCGCCGAGATCGGCTGGCCGGGCGGGCTGCCCTGGCCGCTCGGTCTCGCCAACATCGTCGCCGGCCACGTCGCCTTCAGCTTCCCGTTCGTCGCCGTGGTCGTCCGCGCCCGGCTGCAGGGCTTCGACCGCGCCCAGGAAGAGGCCTCGAAGGACCTGGGTGCCAGCGAGTGGCAAACCTTCCGCTACGTCACGCTGCCCTACATGCGTCCCGGCCTGATCGCGGGGGCCTTGCTCGCGATGACGCTCTCGCTCGACGATTTCGTCATCACGTTCTTCACCAGCGGGCCGGACACGCTGACCTTCCCCGTCAAGGTCTACTCGATGGTCCGCTTCGGGGCGACGCCCGAGGTCAACGCCGCCTCGACCCTGCTGATCGCCCTCACCATCCTTCTCACCATCGTCGCCGTGCGGCTGCAGCGGCCGGACAAGGGAGCCGTTTGAGCCATGTCGGAGCCGATCGTCCGCATCGACCGGGTGACCAAGCGGTTCGGCACGACCGCCGCGGTCGACGAGGTATCGCTCGACATCCGCCGCAACGAGTTCTTCGCGCTGCTCGGCCCCTCCGGCTGCGGCAAGACCACGCTGTTGCGCATGCTCGCCGGCTTCGAGACCCCGAGCGAGGGGCGCATCGTCATCGACGGCGTCGACATGACCCGCGTGCCGCCCAACCGCCGGCCGGTGAACATGGTCTTCCAGTCCTACGCCGTGTTCCCGCACATGACCGTCGAGGCCAACGTCGCCTACGGCCTTCGGGTCGCGGGTGTCGGGCGCGACGAGACCCGCCGGCGGGTCGCCGAGGCGCTGGCCATGGTTCGCCTCGAGCCCTTCGCCACCCGCAAGCCGGATCAGCTCTCGGGCGGGCAGCGGCAGCGGGTGGCGCTCGCCCGCGCCTTGATCAAGCGGCCCAAGGTCCTGCTGCTCGACGAGCCGCTGTCGGCCCTCGACAAGAAGCTCCGCGAGCAGATGCAGCTGGAACTCGTGCGGCTGCAGCACGAGGTCGGCATCACCTTCGTCATGGTCACCCACGACCAGGAGGAGGCGTTGTCGATGGCCAACCGCATCGCCGT
>JBMCMJ010000329.1:0-3123 GCA_048615135.1 Pseudomonadota bacterium | reverse complement strand
TGCCGACCGCCGGCAAGGCGATCGTGGTCAACGTGCCGGCCTTCGAGTTGATCGCGTTCGAGGACGGCGAGCCCGTGCTGCGCAGCCGGGTCATCGTCGGTGCGCCTTGGCACCCGACGCCGCTTTTGCGCACGACCACCTCGACCGTGCGCTTCCGCCCGACGTGGCGCCCGACGCCGAGCATGGTCGCGAGCGGCGAGTACGAGGACCGGGTCTGGCCGCCGGGCGAGCGCAATCCCTTGGGTTTGGCCGCCATCCGCTTCGCCGACGGCGGCCTCGTCTACCTGCACGACACCAACCGCCGCTCGTTGTTCGAACGCGAGCAAAGGGCGCTCTCCCACGGCTGCATCCGTGTGCAGCGCTGGGACGAGCTGATCGCCTGGCTGCTCGACTGGAACCTCGCCGACGTCCACCGCCTGGCCCAGGGCCGCGCGACCGTCGACGTGCCCACCCCGCCGGTGCCGGTCATCATCGGCTCCTACACGACCTTCCCCGACGACGACGGCCGCCCCGAGCGCTTCCCCGACATCTACGACCGGAGCCCGACCACGGCGCCCAGGCCCGCCTGCGGGTGAGCGGGCGTCGCCGCGTTGCCGACGGGATCAGATACAGCGGCCGCCGTCGACCTCCAGGACGGTGCCGGTGACCATGCTGGAGCGGTCGGAGGCGAGGTAGAGGGCCGCCTGGGCGATGTCCTCGGGCTTGCTCATCCGCCCGAGCGGGATGGTGGCGATGAACCGCGCGCGGTTCTCCGGCGTGTCGGGCACGCCCATGAACGTCTCCAAGAGCGCCGTCTCGCCGATGACCGGGGCGATGCAGTTCACCCGGATCCGGTCGGGGGCGAGTTCGACCGCCATCGACTTCGACATCAGGTTCACCGCACCCTTCGAGGCGTTGTACCAGGTGAGGCCGGGGCGCGGGCGGATGCCGGCGGTCGAGCCGACATTGACGATGTTGCCGCCGCCCTGGGCGCGCATGACCGGCAGCACGGCGCGGGTCATGTGATAGATCGACTTGACGTTGACGGCGAAGACCCGGTCGTATTCGGCCTCGTCGACCTCCAGCATCGGCCGGTTGCGGTGGCTGATGCCCGCATTGTTGACGACGATGTCGAGCCGCCCGAACGCCTCGACCGTGCGGTCGACGGCCGCTTGGACCGAGGCGCCGTCGGCCACGTCGCAGGCGATCGCGAGGGCCGGCTGCCCGAGGGCCGCGGCCACCGCCTCGGCGCCGTCGCCGTTGAGGTCGACCACCGCGACCTTGGCGCCCTCGAGGGCGAACCGTTCGGCGATGCCCTTGCCGAATCCCGACGCTGCGCCCGTCACGAGCGCCACCCTGCCTGCCAGTTCCATGTGTTCACCTCCCCGATGGACCGCGCTTCAATGCCCGCGGGAGGGGGGCGGAGGCAAGGCCTTGCCTCGCGAACCCCGCCCCGCTAGCCGGGGGGGCGACCTACTGAGGGAGAGCCCCATGTTCGGCTTGGAAGTTGGCCTGCTCGGCCTGATCGGTCTGGTCCTGATCGTCTACGCCCTGTTCCACGTGATCGGCAGCCAGGCCTCGCCGCTGGCCAAGGCGCTCTGGACCGTGCTGATCATCGTCGTACCGTTTCTCGGCTTCATCCTGTGGTTGATCTTCGGCCCGCGCGCGCCGCGGCGCTGATCCGATCGTTGAAACCGGCGGCGGTTTGGAGTATGCCCCCGGGCACCGTGCGGAGTTGGGTCCAGCGCGGGCGAAACTCTTTGCCGCACGCGACCGGTGCGGCGGTGAACTGATGGAGTGCGAATGACCGTCGAGGTTCAGGTTCGGGACAACAACGTCGATCAGGCGCTGCGGGCCCTCAAGAAGAAGATGCAGCGTGAAGGCCTCTACCGCGAGATGCGCATGCGCCGGCACTACGAAAAGCCGTCCGAGCGTCGTGCCCGCGAGAAGGCCGAGGCGATCCGGCGGTTCCGCAAGCTGATGAAGAAGCGCGCCGAACGCGACGAGATCTGACGCCGCCGGGCTCGCTGCCCGGCTTCACTCCGCCGCTTCCCCCTGCCGCTGATCCTGCCACAGCGCGGCATAGCTGCCGCCGCGCTGGAGCAGGCCCGCGTGCGTGCCGGCCTCCACCACCCGGCCCCCCGCCATCACCACGATCCGGTCGGCATCGACGATAGTCGACAGGCGATGGGCGATCACGAGCGAGGTCCGCCCGCGGGTGATCGCCCGCACCGCCCCCTGCAGCGCCCGCTCCGTCACCGTGTCGAGCGCCGAGGTGGCCTCGTCCAACACCAGGATCGGCGGGTCCTTCAGCACCATCCGGGCGATCGCCACGCGCTGCTTCTCGCCGCCCGAGAGCTTGAGACCCCGTTCGCCGACCACGGTCCGATAGCCGTCCGGCAGATTCCGCACGAACTCGTGGATCTGGGCGACCTCCGCTGCCGCCTCGATCTCCGCGTCGCCGGCGCCCGGCCGGCCGTAAGCGATGTTGGCGGCGATCGTGTCGTTGAAGAGCACGGTGTCCTGCGGCACCACGCCGATCGCCCGGCGCAGGCTCGCCTGGGTGACCGTGCGGATGTCCTGGCCATCGATCAGGATCCGGCCCTCGTCGACCTCGTAGAACCGGCAGAGCAGCCGCACGAGGGTCGACTTGCCGGCACCCGAGCCGCCGACCACCGCCAGCGTCCGCCCCGCCTCCAATTCCAGATCGAGACCGTGGAGGATCGGCCGCCGCGCGTCGTAGCCGAAGCGGACCGCCTCGAAGCGGACCTCACCCCGCGCCACCTCCAGGGGGGCTGCATCGGGACGATCGGCAATCTCGGGCTCGACGTCGAGCAGGGCCGCGAGGCTCTCCAGGTCGGCGAGCGACTGCTTCACCTCGCGATAGACGAAGCCCAGGATGTTGAGCGGCTGATAGAGCTGCAGGATGAACGCGTTCACCAGGACCACGTCGCCCACCGTCATGCTCCCGTCGACCACGCCCCGCGCCGCCTGGATCATGATCAGCGTCACACCGAGCGCGACGAGCGCCTGCTGGCCGAAATTGAGCACCGCGAGCGAGGTCTGCGAGCGGACCGCCGCGTCCTCGTAGGCGTGGAGCGCGCGGTCGAGCCGGTCGGCCTCCAGGGTCTCGTTGGTGAACGA
>JBMCMJ010000328.1:0-3124 GCA_048615135.1 Pseudomonadota bacterium | reverse complement strand
CCAGAACGGTCTCGGCTCAAAGGTAGCCGAAGCTGCGCAGCACCTCCGGCAGGAACGTCGTCGTCTGCGGCACGAACGTGACCAGCGCCAAGGCCAGCAGCAGCGGCACGAGAAACGGGAGGACCGCCCGCACGCACTCCTCGAACGAGACGCTCGCCACCCGTGCCAGGACGTACAACACCATGCCCACCGGCGGCGTCAGCAGGCCGATCATCAGGTTGAGCACCATGATGATGCCGAAGTGCACGGGATCGATCCCGAACTGCACGGCGACCGGCAGCAATACCGGGGTGAGGATGGTGATCGCGGCGATCGTCTCCATGAAGCAACCGACGATCAGCAGGAAGCCGTTGACCATCAAGAGGAACATGATCGGATCGCTGGCCACGGTCAGGATCCACTGACCGATCGCCTCGGTGGTGCGCGTGGTCGTCAGGATCCAGCCGAAGATCGAGGCACCGGCGACGATGAACAGCACGACCGCGGTCGTCTCGATGGTGTCCATGCTGACCCGCAGGAACTGGCGGAAGGACAGGACCGAATAGCGGGCAGGCCGGCCGAGTGCGGTCAGCACCGTGTTGAACACGCGGTGGATGACGACCGAGAGCAGAAGCGCATAAGCGCAGGCGGCGACGGCCGCCTCGGTCGGGGTGAACAGGCCGAACGCCATGCCGCCGATGATGATCGCGGGCGTCAAAAGGGGCAGGAACGCGTCGAGGAAGGTCCAGAACACCCGGCGCAGCGAGAAGCGCGCGTCGCGGCCGATGCCGTTGCGATGCGCATAGACCGCCACGGCCGCCGAGAGCAGCAGCGCCATCAACAACCCGGGCAGGATACCCGCGATGAACAGGGAACTGATCGAGGCGTTGGCGACCACGCCGTAGATGACGAGCGGCAGCGACGGCGGGACGATCGGGCCGATGGTCGACGAGGCGGCAGTGATGCCCACGGCCGTGCGCACGTCGTAGCCGTGATCGCGCATCGCCTTGATCTCGATGGTCCCGAGCCCGCCCGCGTCGGCCACGGCCGTGCCCGACATGCCGGCGAACACCACCGAGGCGCCGATGTTGACGTGGCCGAGCCCGCCCTTCAGCCAGCCGAGACACGCCACGGCGAAGTTGAAGATCTGTCGGGTGATGCCCGCCGAGTTCATCAGATTGCCGGCCATGATGAAGAACGGCACCGCGAGCAGCGGGAAGCTGTCGACGCCGTTGACCATCCGGTGGATGACCGTGATCTCGGGCACGGTGCCCGAAAGGACCACCCAGAGCAGCGAGGAGCCCGCCAGCGCCACGGCGATGGGCACGCCGAGCAGGATCATGACGAGCAGCGAGACGATCATCAGGGTGACGAGCATGGGAGCGGCGCCCGGCTGAGGTTCAGAGGGTCTCGAAGCCGGGCACGACGTCGGCTTCCTTGCGTTGCAGGCGGCGGACGAGGCGCCAGACGGCGTGGAAGGTCATGCCGGCGAGGCCGGCGGCGACCAGCCAGTAGATGTAGGCCTTGGGGATATCGATCGAGACCATGAAGCCGGGCGCCCGGTTGCCGAGTTGGTAGCCGTACCAGGCCATGGCCCCGCAGAAGAGGGCTACCGTCGCGTCGATGACGACCAGCAGCCAATGGCGAATCCCCGGCGGCACGTAGATCAAGAGTGCCTCGACGGCGATGTGACTGCCCTTGCGCATCGCCGTGATGCCCCCGACGAAGGTCACCAGGATCAGCAGGTAACGGGCGATCTCCTCCGTCCAGCCGAAGGAATCGTTCAAAAAGTAGCGCGTGTAGAACTGCAGGGCGACGACGATGAACAGCCCCCAGAAAATCAGCATGACGGGCAGATCGGCCCAGCGCACGTCGGACAGATCGACGTGCGATTCCTGCTCGCGCAGTTCCTCGAACAGCCGATCCGTCTCGGCCGTGAGGTCGTCGCTCGCCTCGCCGTGCGGGGGGACGCGGGTTTCGGCCATGTCACGTCCCCCCGAGGCGCGGTCTCAGTTGTCGGCGAGCGCTTGCAGGCGGTCGTAGAGGTCCTCGTCCCAGGTGGCGTCGGGGCCGTTGTGCAGCGCCACGACGGCCTCGCGGAACGGCGCGCGGTCGACGTCGATCACCGTCTTGCCCTGGTCACGGAACCAGTCGGAGAGCTCGTTCTCCTTGGCGATGATGTCCTGGGTGCAATTGTCCGCCGCCTCGCGCAGGATCTCGAACAGGATTTCCTGCTCCTCGTCGGTGAAGCGGCCGAGCGTCATCGGCGAGACGATGGTCAACAGCGCATCGGTGATGTGGCCGGTCTTCACGATGTAGTCCTGCACTTCGTAGAAGCGCTTGGCCTGAATGGTCGGCAGCGGGTTCTCCTGCGCTTCGGCGACGCCCTGCGACAGGGCGAGATAGACCTCGGCGAAGGCGATCGGCGTCGGGTTGGCGCCGACAGCCCGCGGGAACATGGTGTAGAGCGGCGCGTCGGGCACGCGGATCTTCAGGCCTTCCATGTCGTCCGGCGTGTTGATCTCGCGGTTCGAGGTGACGTGGCGCTCGCCGTAGTAGGTCAGCGAGACGATCCGGTTGCCCGTCGCCTCCTCGTAGCCCGCTGCCACCTCCTGGAAGAGGTCGGAATCGCGATAGGTGGCCCAGTGATCGAAGTCCCGGAACATGAAGGGCGCACCGCCGATGGCGAGCGGTCCGTAGGCGCGGCCGGCGAACAACTGGCCCGTGTAGATGATGTCCACGGTGCCGATCGAGAGCCCCTCGTTGATGTCGCTCTCCTTGCCGAGCGACGACGCGGGGAACACCTCGATTTCGTATTTGCCGTCGGTCTTTTCCGCGAACTGCTCGGCCGCCCAGAGGGCCCAGGTGTGGTAGGGCTCCTCGGCCTCGTAGACGTGCGCCCAGCGCAGCGTCGTCTGCGCCGAAGCGGGCATGGCGACCATGAGGGCGACGGCGGCGGCAGCGAAGCCGAACGCCACCTTGCGGCGGGTGAAGGTCATTTTATGGCTCCCTGATCTCGACCCCGACGGGGTCCCGGGTATCGTTGGCGATACCGATATGCCGCGAACCTAGCCGAAGCCCCGTACATCGCAAGCCCCGGAGAGGGTGCGGAGGAGGGCTAGCCGCGCGCCGGCAACCGGCGCCG
>JBMCMJ010000327.1:0-3127 GCA_048615135.1 Pseudomonadota bacterium | reverse complement strand
TTGCCGGATCACTTCGGGGGTGACGGCGGCGGTGCGCCCGATAGGATCGAGCCAACGAATCTCGAAGAAACGGGGATCAGGTGATGTGCAGGATCTATTCGAACACCGATCCGGCCGACTACGAGCCGGTCGCCCGCTCCGTCCGCATCCATGGCATGGTCACCAGCATCAAGCTCGAGCGCCGTTTCTGGTCGATCCTCGAGGAGATGGCGCGAGGCGAAGGCTCCACCGTGCCGCAGTTCGTCACCGTGCTGCACGACGAAGTGCTGGAAAGCCGGGGTGAAGTGACCAACTTCGCCTCGTTCCTCCGGGTGACATGTACCACGTATTTGGCACTGCGCCTGCGCCAGCCGGTCGCGGCGGCGTCCTGACCGGTAGTAGCGGATTGCTACCCACGGCCGCCGTTTGGCCTTAGTCTCGTTCCAAACACCGGCCAAACACCGGCCAAACACCGGAAGGAGGCGGCGATGGCCAAGCTGATCCATGCCATGGTTCGGGTCCTGGACCTGGACCGCTCGATCGAGTTCTACGATCGGGCCTTCGGCCTGAAGGTGGCCGACCGGTACGACTTCGACAGCTTCACCTTGGTCTACCTGAAAAATGCCGCGTGCGACGTCGAGGTCGAACTGACCCTGAACAAGGGGCGGACCGAGCCCTACGATTTGGGTGACGGCTACGGCCATCTCGCCTTCTGCGTCGACGACCTCGACGCTGAACATGCCCGCTTCGTAAAGGAAGGGCTCGCCCCGCGCGACATCGTCGCCTTCGAGCGCGACGGTGCCCTCATGGCCCGCTTCTTCTTCGTGCAGGATCCCGACGGCTACAAGATCGAGGTCCTGCAGAAGCACGGCCGCTACCGCTAGGCGCGGCCACCCAGCAAGCGGAGGACGAGCGACACGAGAACGAGACCAACTCGGGCAGGGCCCGATCTCCGCCTGCCGCATGGCCAAGGATCGAAAAAGCACGATCAGGGAGCAAAAAAATGCCGAAATACGTGCTCGACCGCAGATTGTTCCTGAAACGTTCGGGAAATGCCGTGCTCGGCGTCGGGGCCGCCGGCCTCGTCACCTTCCGCGACCCGAACGACGCCTGGGCGATCGCCCTGGAGCACCTCGACGCGCACCACGCCTCGACGCTCCTGCACCTCGCCCGCACGCTCTATCCCCACGACCGGCTGGGTGACCTGTACTACGCCGTCGTGGTCGAAGCGCTCGACGGCGAGGCCAAGGCCGATACGGCCACGGCAACCCTGCTCGGCGAGGGCGTGGCGAAGCTGGATGGTCATCTGGGCGTGCCGTTCGTCGACCTGTCGCGCGGCAGCCGCACCGAGGTCGTCACGGCGCTGATCGACGACCCGTTCGTCCAGAAGGTCCGCGGCGCCGCCGTGGTCCACCTCTACAACAACCCGCTCGTCTGGACCGAGTTCGGCTACGGCGGCAGTTCCGCCGAACACGGCGGCTATCTGCGCCGCGGGTTCCAGGATCTGGGCTGGCTGGAGGCGCCGTCGGCGGACGCCAGCCCGGCCCCGTATTTCGGCTGAGGGAGGACGGGGACCATGCAGCACTTCGAACATTCCAACGGCGATGTGGTGGTCGTCATCGGCAGCGGCGCCGGCGGCGGCACGCTCGCCAACGCCCTCTGCCAAAAGGGCATCGACGTCGTCCTCCTGGAGGCCGGCAACTGGGAGAGCGCTTCGAGCTTCCAGAACGACGAGTGGGGCAGCTTCGCCCAACTCTCCTGGCTCGACCCGCGCACCACCTCGGGCTCCTGGCGGGTGGCGCGGGACTTCCCGGGCCTGCCCGCCTGGATCTGCAAGACGGTCGGCGGCAGCACCACCCACTGGGCCGGCGCGTCGCTCCGCATCCAGGCGCACGAGTTCGAGGCCCGCACCACCTACGGCGACATCGACGGCGCCACCCTGCTCGACTGGCCGCTGACGCTGGAGGAATTGGAGCCCTACTACGCGGCCGCCGAGGACCGCATGGGCGTGACGCGGACCAACGGCATTCCCGGCCTGCCGGGCAACAACAACTTCATGGTGATGTACGCGGGCGCCAAGCGCCTCGGCTACAAGGACGTCCATACCGGGCGGATGGCGATCAACAGCCAGCCGCGCAACGGCCGCCCCTCCTGCCAGCAGATCGGCTTCTGCTTCCAGGGCTGCAAGACCGCCGCCAAGTGGTCGACCCTCTACACCGAGATCCCCGAAGCCCTCGAGACCGGCCGGCTCGAGTTGCGGATCAATGCCCAGGCCCTGCAGATCCAGCACGACGCGTCGGGCAAGGTCACGGGCGTGCTCTACGCCGACGGCGACGGCAACCAGCACCTGCAGCGCGCCCGCGCCGTGGCGGTCGCCGGCAACTCGATCGAGAGCCCGCGGCTGCTCTTGAACTCCGCCTCGTCGATGTTCCCCGACGGCCTCGCCAACGGCTCGGGCCAGGTCGGGCGCAACTACATGCGGCACATGACCGGCTCGGTCTACGCCACCTTCCCCGATCCGGTGCACATGTACCGCGGCACCACCATGGCGGGCATCATCACCGACGAGAGCGGCCACGATCCGAGCCGTGGCTTCGCCGGCGGCTACGAGATGGAGACGCTTTCGCTGGGTCTGCCGTTCATGGCGGCGTTCCTCGATCCGGGGGCCTGGGGCCGCGACTTCACCCGCAAGATGGACCGCTACGACCACATGGCCGGCATGTGGCTGGTCGGCGAGGACATGCCGCGGGCAACCAACCGCGTGACCCTGCACCCGGAGCAAAAGGACAAATACGGGCTGCCGATCCCGAACGTCCACTTCGACGACCACGTCAACGACGTGGCCATGCGCGAGCATGCCTTCCGCCAGGGCCGCGCGGTCTACGAGGCGGCGGGTGCGGTCGAGGTCTACGAGGTGCCGCCCTACCCCTCGACGCACAATCTCGGCACCAACCGCATGAGCGAGCGGCCCGAGGACGGCGTGGTCAACAAATGGGGCCAAGCCCACGAGATCGCCAACCTGTTCGTCTCCGACGGCTCGGTCTTCACCACCGGTGCCGCCGAGAACCCGACCCTCACCATCGTCGCCCTGGCCCTTCGCCAAGCCGACTACATGGCCGAACAGATGAGCCAGGGCGCCATCTGACGG
>JBMCMJ010000326.1:0-3132 GCA_048615135.1 Pseudomonadota bacterium | reverse complement strand
CTGATCCCCGGCTACTGCCTCAGATTGTTGAGCCAACTGCACGACGCGCGGCAGCGCGCCGAGGCCTCGAGCGAAGCGAAGAGCCGCTTTCTCGCCACGATGAGCCACGAATTGCGCACCCCGCTGCACGCCATTCTCGGCATGACCGAGCTCCTGCGGGGTACGGAGCTGCGTCCCGAACAGCGCGAAATGGCGCGAACCATCCACGGCGCCGGCCATGGTCTGTTGAACCTCATCGAGGACGTGCTGGACATCGCCCGCATCGAGGCCGGCGCGGATCGCCTCGCCAACGTCGAGTTCGACGTGCACCGGTTGGCACTCGACGTGCGCGACCTGCTCGATCACGAGGCGCGGCGCAAGGGTCTGGTCCTGCGGCTGCGTCTCGCGCCGAGCCTGCGCCCGCACATGGTGGGCCCCCGACGTGCCGTCTACCAGATCCTCGTCAATCTCGTGGCCAACGCGATCAAATTCACCGAGGCCGGCACCGTCGATGTGTCGCTCGCCCGCCGCGTGGACGGGGGGGGAGCCGGGTGGTTGCACCTCGTCGTCGAAGACACGGGTGTGGGTATTCCCGAGGCGGCGCGCTCCCGCATCTTCGAGAGCTTCGCCCAGGCCGACGATGGCGTGACCCGCCGCTACGGCGGCAGCGGGCTCGGGCTCGCCATCGTCAAGCGCCTCGCCGAGACGGCGGGCGGCTCGATCCGGCTGGAGATCCCGAGCGGTGGGGGCAGCCGGTTCCTCGTGGCGTTGCCGGTGGGCGAGGCGCCCGGCAGCGAGGCTCCCGACGCCGACGTGACCCTGCTCGTACAGGGCACGCCGAATGGGGCGCAGACGGCACTCCTCGACCGTCTGGGCCTCGCTTGGCACCGGGGGAGCCCTGACGACCTCCCAGTGAGCCGTCGTACGCTCGTCGACGTCTGGATCGCAGGCCCGGACGGCAAGCTGCCGAGCCGGCGTTGCGGTCGCGACCTCCTGGTGCTGGGCGCGGACGACGCACCGGGCGCGCTCGCCTGTCTGCCGGCCGAGCCCGGCCTCGCCGAATTGCGCCGTATGGTGCGCGCCGCCTCGCTCACCGCGGAACCCGAACTCCTGGAAGGCGGCGACGAACGGGTGCGCATCGCGGGACGTTCGCTCGACGTCCTCGTCGCCGATGACCACCAAGTGAACCAGCAGGTGCTGGAACGGCTCCTCGCGCGGGCGGGCCACCGGGTCGTGGTCGTGGGCGACGGGACCCGGGCGCTGGAACGGCTGCAGGACGCCCATTTCGACGTCGCCATCCTGGATCTCAACATGCCGGGCCGGGGCGGGCTCGATGTGGCGACGGCCCTGCGCGACGCCGCCGAGCGGCCCCGGCTTCTGGCGCTGAGCGCCGACGCGACTCCGACGATCAAGGCCGCGGCTCGCGCGGCGGGGTTCGACGCCTATCTGACGAAGCCGGTCGAAGGCTGGCGCCTGCTTGCGGAACTGGAGGGGCTGACGACCCCTTCGACCAACGAGCACGCGGCCCCGCCGCCGCCGACCGTCGCCCTCGACATCCGGCGGCTCGACATGCTGCTCGGGCTCGACGACGAGGACGGATTCGCCGCATCGGTGATCGACGCGTTCATCGAAGACGGCGAGGCGCTCGTCGTGCAGCTACGGCGCGCCGCGGGAGCCGGCGACGTTCCGGGCTTTCGCGATGCGGCTCACGCGCTGCGGAGCGCTGCCACGCATCTGGGAGCGACCGATCTGTTCGCCCGCTGCCTCGACACCAAGCGCCTGGGTGATGGCACGCTCCGCGAGCGCGCGGTCGCGGTCGCGGAGGACATCGCGCGGACGTTCGAGGCGACGGCGGCCGCGTTGCGCGCCTTCGAGGCCAAATCCCCGCTCAGTGCAGCGCCAGGGCCTCCGGCTGCGGCTCGGGCCGACGGGTCTGGCTCTGGGCCAGCCGCTCCATTTTCCGCAGGTCCTGCGGCTCCAACTCCAGCGCACGCTCGATCCACAGCTCGGTGACGTCGATCAGTTCTTCGTGCGTGACCGGCTGGCAGCGCCGATCGACCTCGCGCAGGACGTCGAGGGTGCGCCGCCGCCGGGCTGTCTTGCGGGCATAGGCGCGGAACACCTCTTCGCCGGTGCCCGGCTCGGCCAGGATGTCGACCACGCCCAGATCGTGCAGTTCCTCGGCCGTGTAGAGCTCACCCGAGGTGATCAGCCGCTTGGCGACGGCCGAGCCCAGCTTGCGGGCGAGAAAGCTGTACGCGCCCATGCCGGGAAACAGATTGAAGAGGATCTCGGGCAGGCCCATCCGGACCCCGCGCTCGGCGATGACGAGATCGTCGGAGAGCAGCGATTCGAAGCCACCACCGAGCGCATCACCCTGGACGAGGCCGACCGTCGTGATCGGCAGATCGAAACTCATGTAGTTGCGATAGAGGAGGTCGACGCAGCGATGCGCGTAGGCGCGGAGTTGCCCCTCGTCGCCGGCACGGATCAGGTCGACGAAGTGCTGCAAATCGCCGCCGTAGCACCAGACCCCGGGCCGATCGGACGCGCGAACCAGGTAGCGCAGCCCCGACGGCAGCGCACCCGCCGCCGCGGCCCCGCTCAACCGGCGCTCCAATTCGGACATCTCGGCGAGCAGACCCGGCGTGAAGCATGGCCGGCCCGGATGGGTGAAGCGCATCCACAGCGCCCCGATCTCCGCATCGTAATCGAGCGCCAGATGTTCGAAGCCGAAATCGGCGAAGTCGAACTCGGCAGGCTGAAGGGGAAACGTGAGCAGCCGCCCGGAAACCTCACCATGGCCTCGCGCGAAGGCGTTGTCGTTGCCGGCGGGGGTCAAAAAGGCCTGCTTTGCCTGGAACGTCGACATCACTTGCTCCTCGATGGTCGGCAGGGGGACGAACCAACGAGTTAATGCTAAGTAAAAAAAACCTTGTCGCCAACAAGTTTCGTAATCAATAATTAACTAGTTAGGCGATATTTGATTTTTTATTGTTGGTAAATTTGGCGTGCGCTTTAAATCAATTTTAGGAAAACACGAACGCGGGTGCGGTGGCGCGAGAACGCCCCCCCTGGTCGAAGGAAAAACCGAAAAAAATCGTCGAGGTTCCGGACGAGGGCGCTGTTCGCTCGGATGACGCTCACCCGGCC
>JBMCMJ010000325.1:0-3135 GCA_048615135.1 Pseudomonadota bacterium | reverse complement strand
CACCGTCATCCTCAGCGAATGGGTCTCCGCCAAGGTCCGCCACGCCATCATCTGAGCGTCGGGACAAAGCCAAGACACGTCGAGGCTCGACATCTTCCGTGACCGCGCGCCGGCAGCGTGGCTTACCGCCGACCGGCGTGGGTCGGGAACTCGCTGCCTGCCCGAGAGTTCAAGCAGTCATGGATCTCGACGTGACGGTGGAGCCCAGCCCGATCCTTTCGGCACGCCTCGAGGCGCTGCTGCAATCCGCCATCGCCCTGCTGCCGAACCTTTTCGCCGCGGTGGTCATCCTGGCGCTGACGGCGCTTTTGGCCTGGGCTGCCGGTGCGCTCGCACGCCGAGCCTTCGAACGTACCCGCGCTCGACCGGCACTGGCCGAGGCGATGCACCGCTTGGCACAGGTCGGCGCCTGGGCCGCGGGCCTGGTCGTTGCGGCGACTCTGCTCTTTCCGGACCTCACCCCCGCCAACGCGCTTGCCGGGCTGGGGCTCGGCTCCCTGCTCGTCGGCTTGGCGTTCCGCGACATCTTCGAAAACTTCCTGGCCGGCCTGCTCGTCCTGTTGCGTCGCCCGATGCGTATCGGCGACGACGTGGTCTGCGAGAACATGGTCGGCCGGGTCGAGCGGATCTCGCTGCGCGAGACCCATCTGCGCAAGCGCTCGGGCGAGTTGGTGGTCGTGCCCAACACCGTCCTGTTCAAGCATCCGGTGGAGATCCTCACCGACCAGACCCTGCGCCGCATCACGACCGTCGTCGGGATCGCTTTCGGCGAAGACGTGGACGAGGCACGGGAGGTCATCCGAGGCGCGGTCGAGCGCATGCCGAGCGTCGCCGATCGCCCGGTCGACGTCTTCGCCACCGGTTTCGGCTCTTCCTCCATCGACTTCCTCGTGCGCTGGTGGACCGGCAGCACGCCGCCCGACGAGTACCGCTCGCGTGACGAGGTCGTGGGGGCGATCAAGCACGCGCTCGACGAGGCGGGCATCGAGATCCCGTTCCCCTATCGCACCCTCACCTTCCACGAACCGCTGGAGGTCCGAGAGCGTCGCGAACCGCCGCCGCGCGAGCCGCGCTGAGCCCGGCAGGGTCGACGGGACCGAGCGTTCACGCCGCGGTGCGACGCCGTTCATGGCCGAAATGTGCGCAGCGCCCGAGACGACAGCCGGGCGCCAGACCAACCGACCAAAGTCGGAGATGTCTCGACAAGCCATTGAACATGAAAAGAAATTCGGAGAGTGGCTTCGTTGGGCAATACGGAGATCCGGGCCCGCTCTCCACCGCCGAAGAGCACCCGCGGCCGTCCCGGAAGGCTAAGGTGAAAGCGTAAATCTTCCTATTGCCCCTTACGTCCTGTTGCCGGCAGCCATCGTGTCCTTCGGGCAGGCAGAGGAGGCGATGGTCGAGCGCGGTCGAGTAGCCGGCCGCCCCTTGCATGTGCGCCCGAGCCGCCTAAGTCGGGTCGCTTGCCCACGACCGGCGGAGGTGTGCATGACCGATTCCGACTGCGCGATGGACCTGGAGAGCTTTCTCGATCGCGTGCAGGCCCGCTCGCCCAACCAGGACGCGTTCCACCAAGCCGTGCGCGAGGTGGCCGGTGACCTCCTGCCGCTGTGCCGCGACGAGCCGCGGCTACGCGAAGCCCTGGTTCTGGACCGCCTGACCGAACCGGACCGCGTGGTGCACTTTCGCGTCGTCTGGGAGGACGACCGCGGTCGCGTGCGGCTCAACCGCGGCTACCGCGTGCAGTTCAACGGCGCCATCGGTCCCTACAAGGGGGGCCTGCGCTTCCACCCGAGCGTCGATCTCTCCACGCTGAAGTTCCTCGCGTTCGAGCAGACCTTCAAGAACGCGCTGACCGGCCTGCCGATGGGCGGCGCCAAGGGCGGGGCCGACTTCGATCCGCGATCCTGCAGCGAGCGCGAGATCGAGCGCTTCTGCCACGCGTTCATGGTGGAACTGCACCGTCACATCGGCCCCGATACCGACGTCCCGGCCGGCGACATGAACGTGGGCGAGCGCGAGATCGGCTTTCTTTTCGGCGCCTACCGGCGGATCACCAACGACTTCGAGGGGGCGCTGACCGGCAAGGGGCAGAGCTTCGGCGGCAGTGCGCGGCGGACGCATGCGACCGGCAACGGGCTGGTCTTCTTCGTCTGCCGCATGTTGGGCGAGCATGGCATGGAGCTCGACGGGCGGACGGTCGCCATCTCGGGTGCCGGCAACGTCGCCACTCACGCGGCCGACAAGGCGCTGAGCCTGGGCGCCCGCGTCGTGACGCTGTCGGACAGCCGCGGCACGCTCGTCCACGAGGACGGCTTGAGCAGCGAGCAGATCGCCGCCGTGCGCCGCCACAAGACCGAGGGCCGCGGCAGCCTCGAGGACTGCGCGCGGGCGTTCGGCGCCGAGTGGCGTGCGGACCACAAGCCCTGGTCGGTGTCCGCCGAAGTGGCCCTGCCCTGCGCCACCGAGAACGAACTCGAGCGCGACGACGCACTGGCGCTCGTCGCGAACGGCTGTCGCGCCGTCGGCGAAGGCGCCAACATGCCGACCACCCCCGAAGCGCGGATCGCACTGCACGAGGCGGGCGTCCTGTTCGCGCCGGCGAAGGCGGCCAATGCCGGCGGCGTCGCGGTCTCGGGCCTGGAGATAAGCCAAAACCGCGCCGCCAAGCCGCTGGATGCCGGCACGGTGCAGGACGAACTCGAGCGGATCATGGGCGAGATCCACGACCGCTCTGCGGCAGCGGGGCGCGACGACGACGGCCGGATCGACTACGCCCGCGGCGCCAACGTGGCGGCGTTCCAGCGTCTCGCCGACGCCATGCTCGCCCAGGGGCGCTTTTGAGCCGCCCCCAGGCCTCGGCGTTGCGGCGGCGGACAGCGGAACCTCGGTGGTCATCTCTTCCACTCGGGATGGGCCGGGACGCAGGTTTCGATCGGGATCGTGGCCCGACCGACTGGGATGGCCGACGGCCTCACCCGGCGCGCTGCCGGCGCGCTGATCGGGCGGGCACCGCACGCTTGCTTCTGACTTGTGGCTTCCGGCTTCCGGCCGGACTCGGCCGGTGCGTGGGAAGCGGGCGGCTTCGAGGCGGGCGCACATCCGGAAGAAAAGAGGCCGGCGGGGCCGGCCTCT